>JAGOJO010000111.1:0-4396 GCA_017995075.1 Bacteroidia bacterium
ATCACCTATATTTGATTTAGGAAACAACACCACCATTACAATCAGTTTCTGGCAAAACTACGCTACAGAATTTGCGGCAGATGGTTTACTTATTGAATACTCGACCAATGGTGTTACCTGGCAGCCTCTAGGAACAATCGGAGACCCCAACGGTACAAATTGGTACAACGCTACCATCTTTCAAGGAAAAGAAGCCTGGTGTGGAAATTCAGGTGGATGGGTCAACAGTATTTACAACTACCAAAAACCCTGGGGCAACAACTTCCTTCAATTACGTTATGTTTTTGTAAGTGATGTTGCTCTTGTAAATGCCGGTGTATCGATTGACGACATTAACATCACCGGTATAGTTGGACTTAGCGACATCAGCGAATCACTTGTTGTAATTTCGCCCAACCCTGCCAATGACTTCGTAAGCATTTTTAATGGACGAAATAATAACAAGATACGACTGATTCAAATCTTTGACGCTACAGGGAAATTACTTCTACATCAGGATGGCAACAATGAAACTTCACAAATTCTGGAAACCGGAAATCTGAGCTCAGGAATTTACTCTGTAGTGTTGCATTTTCAGGATGGAAGCCGACAAACAAAAAAAGTCGCCATACAACATTAATAAAAGTGGAAGGAGGTTTATTCGCTTAAGCCTCCTTCCACTTTCAACTGATACAGAAATCGTGGAGCTTCACCCGGAGATGCAAGTCCTTTCTCCGGTAATTCAAACGAAAAACGATCGACAGCAATTCCTTCTGAAATGAGGAAATCAGTCAGATTTTTCTGACGAACTGAATACAACATCAACTGCATCTGATCCAATTGTTCCTTCGTTATAAGCTTACATGCTTTCTTCTGAAAAGGAAGATGCAGATGCGCGGGATCAACTTGCTGGTTCAGGAAATTCATAAGCAAAGAATCCTGCACAGAAATACTATCCACTACTGCATTAATTCTTTCTGCTGACGAATCAGATGAAGTTATCACACCACTCGCCAATGCATATTTCTTTCTCAACTCCCGCGATGCAAGAATTTCTTTTTCCAACTCCGTTTCACAACGCTGAGTAAATATTATTTTCAACTCCGGTTTTGCTTTCAACGCTGCAGCTAAAGTTTTCGCCTTTTTCAGTTGCGCATCCGAGAGACCGGCCATTGAATAGGTATAAGGAACATCTTTCAGTTCATCTTCCTTTGCCCCTACAGCACGCGCAAGCAGATTATAAGGCGCAGAGACAGCTTTCACCAAAATATTCCCCACCATTTTCCAAATAGCTTTTCCCAGCTTGTATTCAGGATCCTTTAAATTCCCTTTCACCGGCACTTCAATCTCTACATTTCCTTTCGGATTCTTCAGCAAGGAAACCGCCAATTTCAACGGCACCTTCATTGCATCCGGATTCTTTATCCGATCACCCACTGCAGGTCCATTCAACCGGAGGTCATTCAGACTCGAGAGATAACCATCCTGAATCAGGTTGGTACTTTTATACTGAATAACACCCGATTCAAAAGGGAACGCAACATAATGAGTCATATACGGATTGAAAACAGCGATTGGCAATTCATTCACCGCATATGTCAACTCGAGCTCTTCATAATTGCGGGGATTAAAAGAAAAATCAGCAATAGCCAATCCCGACTTATTCAACCTACTCGAGAAACTCACTTTAAACCTTTCTTCTGTAGAGTTCAGTTTACCTGTTGAAAGTTTCATCTCTTCCATGAGGAAAACAAATTTATCGTTCAATGAAAAATCCCTGTACTCCACAGCACTGTTTGTCATTTCTATTTTATCTGCCAGATAGGTAGAACTCAGATAATCCTTCGCAAGCCAACGCAACATATCAGCCATGATAGCAAAAGGATTCATCTCCTCCTCCTGCCCGGAAGCCATAGCAGCAGAAGTATCTGACGGCATGAGTCGCGTCCAGTTATCTCCATCCTTATACATTTCAAATAAGAGATACAATCCATCTACCTTCACTTCGTTGTATTTATGAAAATTCTTGGCCACATCAATCGTATCCACACCAATATGGAATAAACTATTCTCCAGAATACGCACTCCATCTTTATCGAGCATTTGAAAATTCTTCAGATCTACATCTCCAGATAAACGCACTGCATCCGGATGATTTAAATTTCCGGCCAGCAACATAGAGGAATAAAGTCCGCCATCAAATTTTTTCAATTGAATATACGGCTCAAGAAACGGCAACAGAAATCCCAATCGCAGATCCTTCATATTCCACGTTAAGGTATAATCGAGTTTATTTAAATCCATCGAATACCTGCCCGACAAAGCACCACCGCTCAACAATTCGAAAGCATAGTTGAAATTCAACCGCGAAGAATTCCAGGCGATCTCCGGCGAACTGATATTCAAGTGACGAACACCGGTAGTAAAATCGTAATCTTTCAGTGAATAAACGATCTCCGAATCAACTAGCTTCAGGTCGCGCAGAAAATATTTTACAGGATCAGCATCATTCGTCGACTCGACATTCGATGTATCGGCAAATTTTAGCAGGATATCATCATAATTAAAAGCGTTTCCATTCTGCACGATATTCACCTTCAACGACTGCATTAATGGCTGTTTAATCAAATACTCTCCCTGCAACAACTTCAACAGGTCCAGTGTAAGCGAAAAGCCCCCGGCCTTCACAAAATCCGTTGATCCATCCTTCTCCTTTATCACCAAATCATTGATATACACAGAACCATTCAGGATATTCAGACGAAGTTCCTCTATCAATACTTCCCGGCCCAGAATTTCAACATCGTATTTCTCGATTACCCATTTCAGCAGTGGACTAATGCACAATCCCAATAAAACCAACAACAGAAAAACGCCCCCCAGCACCCGAAATATCCATTTTTTCACCGTTTGCATACACGAAATCAATAGTCTTTGTTAAGAGATGTTAAAATTAGGCAAGAGAACACTTATGCTGAAATTTCTGCGTTAAATAAACTCGCCACACGAACTATGGAAAATATATCATCCAAACGAATTGCCATCCTCCTCTTCTCTCTGCTCAGCATAGGACTTCTTATCACGCGGATTATCCTCACCGGAGAATTCACTTTTGCCTTTCTGACCTGGAATCTTTTTCTGGCATACATACCCATGGGACTCAGCACCTTGCTATACCTGAAAAGTGATGGCATTGAAAAGTGGCAATTCTGGCCTGTAGCAGCAGTATGGTTATTATTCTTCCCAAACGCGCCCTACATACTCACCGATTTATTTCATCTCGAGCCACGGCCCGGAATCAGTGAATGGTTTGACCTGTTGCTGATTTTAAGTTTCGCTATTACCGGAGTGCTCTTCGGGTTACTTTCTCTCAGAAACATGCATCGGGTAGTGATTCAGATACACAGTAAAATCACCGGTTTTTTATTTGCCGGAGGTTCTATTGTACTCGGTAGTTTCGGAGTTTACCTTGGACGCTATGACCGATACAACAGCTGGGATGTATTCCGCACGCCGGATGAGATTTTTTTCACAATAGCCCGACGTATGCTTCATCCCACACATCATCTCAACACATGGGGATTAACGATAGGTTTAAGTTTGCTTTTAGCCTTATTATATATACTGATGGGAGGAGCTACTGCAGAAAGCCGGAAAAAGTAAGTCCGTTAAAAAAACAATAAAGATTATTGGAAGTGCCCAGGGAGAGACTCGAACTCTCAAGGTAGTTACACCAACGGCTTCTGAGACCGCAACGTTTACCAATTTCGCCACCTGGGCATAAATGAGGATAACTCCTCGAATGAGGTCATTCGGAAAATGTGCCCAGGACGAGATTCGAACTCGTACGCCTGTTGGCGCCACCCCCTCAAGATGGTGCGTCTACCAATTTCGCCACCTGGGCTGGGGTTTACTCTCCCTAAAAGGATAATTTCTTTTTGGGGATGCAAATATAGTTCATCCGATTGATATTTCGGAAGATTGAACTAAAATCTTAAGAAAATAGCGGAATCGATTATTCCACGATCATTTTAACCGTACGGTGCTCATTTCCAACATTAAATGTCACAAAATAGAGGCCATCAGAAAGGTTAAATGCAGCAGGTTTTACCAATATGCTCTGCTTACCTGCACCCAACTGCAGCAATTTACGATCAATCAACCGGCCATCTGCAGCGGAAACCGAAATGGTGACTTCAGAAGCGGACTGCAATTGAATAGTAGCCATTACATCGTTATTACGTGAAGGGTTCGGACTTAAAACCGGTTTATCCTCCATCACCAATGGTTGAGCGACACCTGTTGTAATGGTACGAACGCTATCTCTGTAACGAATTGAAGTCACTGCTTCGATACCGAAAGTTTCGGTGGTAATAATTTCAAGAACCGGAATATCCTGACCATTTGCCAGCCATTT
>JAGOJO010000111.1:4496-8955 GCA_017995075.1 Bacteroidia bacterium
GCATTGCTGAAACGGATAGTATCTCCTGAAGAAGCAAAATCAGCATTGGTAACGGTAATTTGCGCATCAGCAACCTGGAAGGCAAACAGAACAACAAACAGGGTAAGGATTTTTTTCATATCGGTTTTGTGAATGACAAATATACCAATTTTAAAAATCCGGACATAAAAAAAGCCCGGTTACCCGAGCCTTTTCTTTGATATTATGCGTCTTAAGCAGTAACCGACAACTTTTCTAACGTAGCATGAATTGCTTCGAAATTCGGAAGATCACCTGCAGACTCCAGCACCTCAGCATACTGAATGGTACCGTCGGTGTCCACGATAAACGCAGCACGGCGGGCAGTTCCCTTCATTCCGAAAACGAATGTATCATAGCTGGCACCAAAAGAGGCACACATTTCTTTGTTATAATCCGCGCCAAGGGTAAAGTTCAGTCCCTGCTCCTCTTTGTACTTTGCCAACGTAAACAATGTATCGGTAGACACACCGATCACATTTACGTTCATCGTATTGTAACGGGCAAGATCATCACGAACTGAACAGAGTTCCTTGGTACAAACGCCGGTAAATGCAGCCGGGAAGAACAAAATAAGTGTTCTTTTGCCGGCAATAGTTTCATTGGTAAGTGGTTGTTTTTCTGAATCCACGATATTGAACTCAGGCACTTTAGATCCGATAGTTAACATAGATTTTTAATTGATTTCTGTTGCTTGAATAATAGACAACAAAAATATTTCTAAAAAGTTAATTTCCCGAAGGCTTCTTTCTCCAGTTTCGCTCCTGAAAACGCACCGTCAGTTTGCCCAATGCATATCCCAGCACAGCACCTCCGGCTACATCACTCAGCCAGTGATCACCCTCTGCCACACGCGAAACCGCCACTGAAGTAGCCAGAGTATAAACAACCACCTGCCAAACCGGTCTATCCTGGAGTAATTCCGCTGACGCTGAAGCCCATGCAAAAGCGATGAAAGTATGGCCACTGGTATAGGAATAATTTCCGGTGAGTCCGTGAAAAGGTCCCTCAAAGACACCTGCATCCGGTGCTGCATACTGATCGGGCCGATGACGTTGCAACAACACCTTTGGCACCCTCGAAGCAGCAGCCGCCAGACCAATAGTTTTCACCTGCACCATTGCGATATATTTCAACTCAGGATTATCCTTCAGAGCACCCAATCCATACAAACCCACAGCCGCGATACCGGGATACAAACCGGAACCCCAATGTTCCACGCCATAACTGATCAGGTCATCAGGAAGATTAGCTCTCAGATGTCTTAGCCGGATCTCCTTCTCCAGCGGTTCATCCAGAAAAAAACTTCCAGCCATAGCAGCAGCCCCCAAACCGATAAACAGTCCATCCTTCTTCTCCACAAACTTCGGGAACAGTATTAAATCACGCGTATCCTTCAGAAATGAAAGCGGATACCCTCTCCAAAGAGATACAGAATCAGTTTGACCAAAAGCCGACAACACTAATCCCAAAATCAGCATCAGCAGAACGCCAAAGCGCCGATAATTAAAGACCCTTCGCCTTTGCTTCATCCCAATATTTATCCATTTCCGGTAGATCCATTTCCGACAATTTCTTACCATCCTCATTCACTCTATCTTCCATATACCGGAACCGCCGAATGAACTTTTTATTGGTTTTTTCAAGTGCCTCCTCCGGGTTAATATTCCTAAAACGGGCATAATTCACCAATGCAAACATCACATCACCAAACTCCTGCTCCATTTTTTGCTGATCACCGGCATCCTCCTCCAGCTTAAACTCCTCCAGTTCCTCCTTCACCTTCTCCCAAACCTGTTCCTTCACCTCCCAATCGAAACCAGCTGCACGCGCCTTTTCCTGCACACGAATTGACTTCACCAATGCAGGCAACGAAACCGGAACACCTTCCAATACTGATGTTTTTCCTTCCTTCAGCTTTAACTTCTCCCAGTTACGACTCACCTCCGCCTCATCAGCCACCGTCACATCGCCATAGATATGAGGATGACGATGAACCAGTTTATCACAGAGAGAATGAATCACCGAAGTAATATCGAACTCATTGGTTTCAGAGGCAATACGTGCATAAAAGACTATATGCAGCAAAATATCGCCCAACTCCTTTTTAATTTCCGAACGCTGATCCTCCAGAATAGCATCGGCCAGTTCATACACCTCCTCAATAGTCAGATGTCGAAGCGATTGCATCGTTTGTTTACGATCCCAGGGACATTTCTCCCTCAAATCATCCATAATTATGAGCAAACGCTGAAATGCCGCCAGTTTTTCTTCCATTGATGTCATGCATCAAAAATAGCCAAGAATACAGCAACTCATTTTTTTACCTTTGCAACTTATTATCAGAACCACCTTGAAAACCATACGCCCGATTATTTACCTGCTGCTGCTCCTTCATGGAGGATCGGCCATCGGACAGGACACCACCTACACACCCGGGAGATGGTCGTTCAGTTTTCAGGCTCACACCGGTTTTTTGATGGCCCATCGTCCAACCATTATTTACCTGCAAGACGAAAAAGCCTACGCCTACGAATTCTCCATCCTCAAAAGCCGGACCGGAGAAGCGGACTGGCATTCCCGTTTTAATTACCCACTCATCGGATTCTCCTATCGCTACAGCAATTTCGGAAACAGCAAACGCATCGGCAATGCCCACGCACTATATCCACAACTATTACTTCCCCTCTTTCACAAACAACGATTACGTGTGGGAGTCCGCTTTGGCTTTGGCTTCGGGTATGTAGAAAAGCCATTCGACGTACGCGACAACTATAAAAACCTCGCCATCGGATCACATCTCAATGCCTCCGTATTACTTGGACTACAGTTCAGAACACTCATACGCAAACGGGTACAGATCAGCACCGGCATCGACTTCTACCATCTCAGCAACGGAGCAGCAAGCATACCCAACCTTGGCATCAACTTACCCAGTATATACCTGGGAATAAATTATTTCAGCGGAACAGCCACCAACAACTTCTACACTGCAAGAGAAAAACCAACGCGTAAAACAGAAATCACCATTTATTACGCAGCCGGAATAAAGGAAAAATATCCACCGGCAGGACCCAAATACCTGGTCAATGTCCTCAACGGCCAGATACACACCACCAGCGGCACCAAAGGACTTCTAGGCGGAGGAATTGAATACATGCTCGATGAATCACTACCCGCAAAACTCGAAGACGACGGCATCCAAACAGCATTCATCGAAGGAGCCACACGCATCGGACTCTTCGGATCTGCCGGGTATCGCATGGGCAAATGGGACGGACATTTCCAGACCGGATTTTATCTCTACAACCGCTACAAGCCGGATGGTGATCTCTACAGCCGAATAGCCATCCGCCATCACTTCAACCAACATCTCTTCGCCACCCTCAATCTTAAAACCCACTACGCCAAAGCCGACTATGCCGAATGGGGAATAGGCTACCGACTCTAAATGAAGCACAGCATCTTCCATACGATCTTCCTTCTTACAGCGTTGATACTCCTCAACAGCTGCAACAGCATTGACGATTGCTTCCACGGCACCGGCGAAGAAAGTATTGAAGATCGTACCACCGGAAGTTTCACCGGCATATATCTCACCTCCAACATACATCTCAACGTACACATCAGCAACCAACAACGTGTACAAGTAAGTGCAGGAGAAAATCTACAAAAAGGAATAGAAGTAAAAACTGAAAACGGAATACTCCGACTCGACAACAACAACAAATGCAATTGGGTCCGCTCCTTCAAGCCACGCATCACTGTAGATGTATGGACGCCCGTGCTCACTTCTTTATTCATGGAAGATGCCACAGGAGATGTGCAATTTGCCGACACCTTACATGAACAAAATTTCAGGTTCGATGGATACAGCAGCATGGGCACAGTAAATCTGCTCCTCGACTGTTACATTGCCACCATCGCCACCCACAACGGCCCACTGGACGTTAATGCAAGAGGAAGAGCCAGCGTACAATATCACTACAATGCAGGATTCGGTGTAATCAACTGCAATGAATTACAGAGCGACAATATATACATCAACAACAAAGGTTCCAACGACAGTAAAATCAACTGCGAGAATATACTTGAAGCTACCATTGAAAAAACGGGAAACATCTACTACCGCGGAAACCCCACAACCATTAAAACCAACATCTCCGGCGACGGAAAATTAATTAAACTATAGAAGCGTGTTTGTACTTAACGACATTACATTTGAGTTTGGATCAAGAATCTTATTCAGCGAATTAAGCTGGCATATACGTCCCTTCGAAAAGATCGGACTGATAGGCGCCAACGGAACCGGGAAATCTACTTTACTTCGCGTCATCAGCGGAGAATACACACCCACTTCCGGAAACATTTCAAAGCGAAACGATTTAGTACTTGGTTTCCTCAACCAGGACTTACTCAGTTATCTCTCTGACAAATCCAT
>JAGOJO010000112.1 GCA_017995075.1 Bacteroidia bacterium
CGTCATCCAAACCTAGCCTTTAGCTGTTAGCAGTTGGCATTAGAAGGTGGGGGCCCCGCGACCGCCGCGATCCCGCTTCAATAAATGCTATCTGATCTGAGAATAAAGTAAGCGGGCCTTTGCGCCCTCCGCGTTTAAGCCGCTTCGTTCAATTAATACAAAGTACTACGCCTTAATCCCGGATTGTAAACCTCCTGCAAAGTTCAACGAAAGTTTTATTTAACCAGTACATAAATGGCAAACATCTTCGAATTCAACGGTTACCGTCCTGTCGTACACGAATCTGCTTTCGTGCATCCGAATGCAACCGTAACCGGTAATGTGATCATTGGTAAAGATGTTTACATCGGTCCCGGCGCTGCTATACGCGGTGATTGGGGCGAGATCATCATTGAAGATGGTTGCAATGTGCAGGAGAATTGTACGATCCATATGTTTCCCGGTGTAACAGTGCGCCTATCCGAAATGGCCCATATCGGACACGGAGCTATTATTCATGGTGCCAGTATCGGCCGTAATGTGCTGGTGGGAATGAATGCAGTAGTAATGGATCGGGTTTTTGTTGGAGCTGATTCCCTGATTGGTGCTTTGTGTTTTGTCCCCGAAGGAATGCAGATTCCCGAGCGGAAAATCGTGGTGGGGAATCCGGCGAAAATTGTGAAGGACATGACCGATGAAATGATCGCCTGGAAATCGAAAGGCACTGAATTATACAAGCAGTTGCCCGCCGAACTGAGGAATACATTGATTCCCTGCGAACCCTTGCGGGAAGTGCCGGCTGATCGTCCGCAGCAACAGTCTATCTACAGTACCTGGGGTAAGCAAAAGGACCAGTAAGGAGGAATGGAATAGTTTTTGTAATTTTCGGCACCTATGAAATTTCGTCACCTGATTTTATTGCTGTTACTGCTATCCGGAACCGGCAATGCCCAGATTCCGGTGATCCTTCGTGTATCGGCAGCTGAACAGAGCGATACAACCGGCTGCAATTTTGTGCGGGAGCTGACGCGAATTACCTATGATGCCATCCTCTCCGGTAAAGCCAAACTCTGGAATAGTCCTACGCATGAAATTCAGATTATGGGAAGTAGTCTGAAGGAAATTGAGCGGACATCCGGAACCTTATTTACGGAGCAGGAGGTGGTGTTTATTTATGAATACTGGACCAATCAGAACAAGGAACTGAAAAGCACGACTTCCGGATTTTTATTCGCGAATAAAACCAAGCTGGGCGATGAAGTGGAGTATGGGTACGTAGAGTACAATGACCTTCAGGAGTTTTTTATGCGGGAACGGGTGCGGACCAATGCCAATGGGAATTTCAACTCCAACCTGGCGAGCTATTTATCTTCCAAAAACTACAATTATAATTTCCTCCAGTTTGCAGGGAAGGTGATCGACAATGTGACCGATTCCCGCAAGATCCGCGATGATTTTATTGGCGGACTGAAATTCAACATATCGGCCTTCGCTATGAATGAGGTGCCTCAGAAAATGGTAACCTGGACCCTCGACCTTTCTACCGACGTGAGTAAACTGAAATCGGCCAATGGGAATCTCTTATTGTCGTCGATTGAGAAGTTCCTCCGGGGCAATGAAGAGGTCTTTTACAACCTGGGTGGCGATCAGATCCTCAACCATATCCAGAAAGGAAAATGGAAGGTGAATAAAATTGAAGTGAACGAGCTCTGGAAAAAGATCAGCGGACAGGTTATGTTTGACCCAACGGAGGTTGTTATCTACATCAACGATAAACCCCTGCTGCCGATTCCGTACCGTGATCTCGTGAAAATGGAGGTGAAGGTGGAAGAGCTGGGCTGGGTCGATTATATCCGGCTGAAGAACTTCAACTATGTTATCCGGAAGATCAATTCCCAGGAGATCGTCCGCTCCGAATCATATATGTATCAAAAAGCCTTTTTCGAAGCCGACTGGAATAAAATAAACGGGTTCGCGGCCGGCCAATAATCCATTAACATCCACCTGTGTATCAATTTTTACAGAGGGTTAGCCGAAGCGGAAGAAGTCTTGTTTAAATTCGTAACGATTTTAATGTTCAGGCGTAAAAAGCCGGAGTTGAACCCCAATATCAAAACCTCATGACTAAGATTAAATTCGGAACCGATGGCTGGAGAGCTATCATCGCCCAGGAATTCACTGTTGAAAATGTTGCCCGTGTGGCAGAAGGAACAGCCAAATGGTTGTTGCAACAGTCTAAATCACCTTCTATTGTCCTCGGACACGATTGTCGCTTTGCCGGCGAATTGTTTTGCCATACCGTTGCCCGGGTAATGTGCTCGATGGGAGTAAAAGTTTCATTGGCGAAAGATTTCGTTTCTACGCCGATGATCTCCCTCGGCGCTGTGAAACTGAAAAAAGACCTGGGAATTATCATCACCGCGAGTCATAATCCACCCGAGTACAATGGCTTTAAACTGAAAGGATCATTTGGTGGTCCGCTGCAGCCTTCGCTGGTTTCGGAAATTGAAGACCTGATTCCGGATGCCTGTACAGTGAATTATGCTGGATTGGAATTGTCAACCTTCGAAAAAAGCGGACTCCTCGAATACGTTCCGCTGGAAGATATGTACGTAGAGCATGTGAAAGCTCATTTCGATCTGGATGCTATTCGTAATTCCGGGTTAAACCTCGCTTACGATGCCATGTATGGTGCCGGACAAAACGTATTGAAGCGCCTCTTGCCGGATATGACCTTCCTGCACTGCGATTACAATCCATCTTTCAAAGGACAAGCGCCAGAGCCTATCCATAAAAACCTGACTGAATTCAGTAACCTGATTAAGAACAGCGGGAAAATCGATTCAGGTCTGGTGACAGATGGAGATGCCGACCGTTTGGGCTTCTACGACGGAAAAGGAAACTTCGTTGATTCGCATCACATCATCCTCCTGCTGATTCATTATCTACATAAGTACAAAGGATTAAATGGAAAGGTATGTTGTGCCTTCTCAACTACTCCGAAAGTGGCCAAGCTCTGTAAGCATTATGGTCTCGAAATGGAAACAGTGAAAATCGGATTCAAATACATCGCGGAGATCATGATCAAGGAAGATGTATTACTTGGTGGAGAAGAGTCAGGCGGTATCGCTATCAAAGGACATATCCCTGAGCGTGATGGAATCTGGATGGGTCTCACCATTTGGGAATTCATGGCGAAGAGCGGTAAAACGTTGAATGATCTGATCGAAGAAGTATATGCTATCGTTGGACGATTCTCTTTCGAAAGAAATGATCTGCATATCAAGGAAGAAATCAAACAGCGTGTACTCGAAAATTGCAAATCGGGTCGTTACGATTCATTCGGTAAATACAAAGTAACCCGCGTAGAAGATCTCGATGGGTACAAATATTTCTTCGAGAACGGCGACTGGCTGATGATTCGTGCTTCAGGTACAGAGCCTGTATTGCGTACGTATGCGGAGTCTAACACCAAGGATGCAGCTTTCGATATCCTGAATAACGCGAAAGACACCCTGCTCAACTAAGAGCATGATTGCTCGCCGATATAAAAGTTTTAGGTACATCACGGTCGTTATGATCGTGATGTGCTTTTTTATGCCGGCTCGGGCGCAAGTGAATGATACAACCCGATTGAAATTTTATGAAACGCCGGATGTTTATCAACCTGCACGGGGAAGAGGAGTAGCAATCGGACTCTCTGCCGGATATACGGTCACCATGGGCGCTTTATATACTGCATGGTACAATGATTATCCAATGACCCGTTTCCACACATTCAACGATAACGGTGAGTGGATGCAAATGGATAAGGTGGGACATGCGGGATCGGTGTATTATCTCTCACGTTGGACAACTGGTCTCATTGCCTGGACCGGATTACCACAGAAAAAATCGGCATACATCGGAACTGCAACCGCCTGGTTTTTCCTTCTCGGAATAGAAACATTCGATGGCTTCTCTGATCAATGGGGATTTTCTGCCGGCGATATGGTAGCGAATACCTTCGGAGCAGGATTATACCTCGGACAAGATCTCGCCTGGAGTGAGCAACGCATAACAGTAAAGTACTCTTATCATAAAGATCCGCTGGCAGATGTACGTCCGAATATATTTGGAAGTACCATCACTGAAAATGCACTCAAGGATTATAACGGACAAACGTATTGGATGTCGCTTAACCTGCGGGCCTTTCGCAAGACATCCGCCATTCCTGCATGGTTGAATCTGGCTCTCGGCTATGGAGCAGGAGGGATGCTTACTGCAGAGGAGAATGGTGTAACGAAAGAAGGACTCATTGATCCCGGAATCCGCTACCGACAGTTTTACTTATCACCGGATATTGACTGGACTAAAATTAAAACACGACGCGCCGGACTTAAATTACTTTTCAAAGCATTGAACTTCGTTAAGATTCCTGCACCTGCCATCGAGTACCGCGACAACGGGAAATTCGCCTTGCATGGATTCTATTTTTAAAGGAAAGAAATTCTAATTACGTCCGGTTACTTTTTTCTTTTTCTTCTCCGGATCTTCGTGGAAGAAATACTTGAAATCAATTCCGAAATAATCACCCTGGAGATTCGCTCTGCCAATTGACGTGTAAGGAATAGAAAAATCTCTGGAAGGATAATATTCAATTACACTTGTAAAAATAGTACTAAACGAACGGTGATAGTTAAATCCGAGATAAAAGTATCCTGATTTTTTTGTCCTCCATTCAGTCCCCAGCATAGCATGGAGTGCGCCATTGAATACCTGATTCCGCGCACCGTAGTGGGCATAGTACGAATCTTCCGTATAAACATCAGAAGGGAAGAATTCAATCGCAGCTCCCAGTCCGCCATTCATCCAAAGTTGTTCTCCAAGCTGAATAAACACCAGTGTGGAGAGCGGAATTTCATAACCAATGATAGAGTAGTTTCCGGTCCCGGTAAAGCTTGTATCTGATAAACTCAGGTTGTAATTACGCTTAGTATAAGTGATTCCTGTCTCCAGTGAAAGTCGGTTTGTAATACCTCTGCGAATGATACCGCCGAAGCTGATTCCCGATTGCTGAACGATGCTATAGTTGATTCCCTTATCGCTGAAATCAATAGGTCCGGTACGGAAGAATTCATTTGGAAATACCGGACGGATAAGCATGCCGAAAGTAGTGATGTTCTTTTGCGCTGCCGAGAAGAGCGGTGTGAACACCAATAATAACCGGAGTAGAGATATAAGTTTCATTTAAGTGCAAAGAAAATTAAAACGGCAATAGGATGGGTTATTTGGTGAGAGTAAAAGTCACTTTTCCGAACGGAAGATTGGTTTCTACCATTGTGCAGATTCCCTTGTGATAGCTATAGTAGTTCTTGTTTCCGTCAGGCAGGATGAGTTCATATCTGCCGGGTCCCACAGCTTTGATGGCCAGCATTTCTCCGTAGGTATCTGACCAGACCTGCTTCACGCCCTTAGGCTCCTCAAAATAGAGCTTACAGAGGTTAAAAAGGATTTGTTTTTCGGTTACAGTAGTAGTCCCCTTGGTGGTGGTTATCGTGTACCCGGATTCAGTTTTTTTAGTGGTGGTATTCGCCATTTCCTTGCCATTGGCTTGCTGAAGTGTGCTTGAGAGCAGCAATACATTGTTTTCATACGAGGCTTCCATGCGGTAATGAAGCTGAATTGTTATCAGTTTCTGAAAAGAGATATTACTCTCGAGTTCAATTTTTTGTTTGACTTTCCCGGTCCGTACTGCTGTCATGATACCAACTTCATCGTCCTTCATCCGGATTTTGTACTTCAGTTTCTGAGCCGGACAAATCAGACTCGCTGCGCAGAGCAGAAGGAGTGACAGGAGTATTTTTTTCATAAGCAGTTAGTTTCGGAAAGTAATATTACAAAAAAAAGCCCGGAGGTGAACTCTGGGCTTTTTTTTGTTTTTATTCCCTAGGGATTAACGGAAAATCAGTCGGCTTGTTGCGCTGCCGATATCCGTTTTTACCTGAATCAGATAAACACCGGCATCGAGACCATTACGCTCTAATGTGAAGGATTTTTCATCAATATTCGTGTACAAGGCAACAGTTTTACCTGTAACATCCATTACGTTTACTTCACGAAGGATCGCATCTGTTTTGGTGCTGATCACGGTGCGGTCGTTTGCTGGATTCGGAACGAAACTCAAACCTGCTTCTGCCAGTTGTTGTTCATTTAAGCCGGTAGATAAGTTCAGGCAATAAACAACACGTGGATTCAGGTAACCCATGATGGTATCGAGGTAAGCCAATGCTTTTGCTTTCGACATATCAGGGTTGGTGATCAACGCAGAAGAGTAAGCAGTACCACCGGCTGTGTTATAAGGTGGTGGGAGGAAGGAAGCATAAAATACAGTTGCTGTAGAATCAAACCATTCCCATGGACCAGCCTGTTGAGCAGGATTAGTGTACAACGGATATAATCCTTCGAAACCTTCGTTTACAGTATTTGCATAAGTAGTTAATGCATCGGTGAATCCGGCATTAGCAAAACATGCATTGTTTCCTTTCTCGTTAGAAAGACGGATTGCTTCACGGCTACCACCTACTTCAACTACGAATTGACCTGTTGTAGGTACAATTACGTTTCCTACACCATAAGGAGCAAATGGATCACCAACAGGGTGGAATGCAACCATTGGCGCATCTCCTGCTTCAAGCCATGAAGTATCTCCCATTGCACCGCCCATGTTGAACACGAACTGAACGTTTGATGGATAGCCTGGTGAGTTGTTAGGGTTGTTGAGAGCTGCATTACCACCGTAACCTTCAAAATCGCCCAGCAATGCCTGGTTTACATAGGAAGAACCCTGTATGAAACCATAGGTAGCGTTGTTGGTGTTAGAGAGGAATTTGGTGAGGGAAATCTCAGCCGGATCATCCAATGTTGCATAAGCAAATGCGATGTATCCACCTGTACCTACACCACCCAGAATAATCTGGTTAGGGTCGATACCGAAATCATTGCCACCCGTATCAGCGTTTGCACGGAAATAACGTACACATGCTTTCGCATCAAGAATTCCGCGATATACAGCCTGCAGAAGTGATCCTGTGCGGATATCCTGTGATCCTGCTCCCTGTGCGGAAGGGTTCCAGCCTTTACGGTAAGTCATAGCAGCGGCAGTGTATCCGCGTTTTGCGAATTGCTGACACATTGCAACAATGTTGGAATCAGATTTTGAACCGGTTGGTTGACCGTTGATCACCGGAGGTAAGAAGCTACCGGTGTGCAGTACAATTACGAGGGGACGATTGGTGACTACATCTCCATCAGGAGTATAAACATCCATCAATAAGTCTTCGGCAGTTGGTTGTCCTCCAAGCAGTACTGGGAATACTGAAATATTGTTTCCGTATACAACATTGCTTGTTTTCGATACTGAGCTGAATATTTCAGTCAGGTAACGCTGTGCGCTGGCTTGCATCGTGAATCCGATGAGGCAACCTGCAGTGAGGATGATTTGTAAAGATTTCTTCATGCTTAATGGTTTTGATTGCGGTAAAGATAAATAGTTTCGCTTGTAGGTGATTACATCATTAGGGGTTTGTGTGTAATTTTTTAGAGAGAGCTTTAGGTCAGGTGGAGGTCATTAATTGTGAGGAACTTAAATTTGATTTGCAGTTGTTTTGTTTTAATCGGAACTTTGCCGCATGTCGGGCTATCGGATTTTATTGGCTTTAATGTTTATCTGGTTCGATGTCAGTGTTTTACGAGGACAATGTGTTACTTCTTATCCCTTTGTGGAGGACTTTGAGTCGGGTACAGGTAACTGGGTTCCGGGTGGTGCGAATGGTGATTGGGCGCATGGGAGTCCAAATAAGCCTCGTATTACTGCGGCCGGTTCCGGTTCGAAGTGCTGGATTACAGGCGGTTTATCGAATGCGAATTACAATGGCGGACAAAAATCCTGGCTGGAGAGTCCTTGTTTTGATTTCTCGGCTTTGAGTCGGCCTTATCTCTCATTTCTGATTTATTGGGATACAGAGCGGCAGTATGATGGAGGAAATCTCCAGTACTCGCTGAACAATGGCGTTTCCTGGCAGAATGTGGGGAATAGTTCTACTAATCCCGATTGTCGTACTGCCAATTGGTTCAATGCTTCGAGTATTAATAACCTTAGTGGTCTGGCAAGTCCTACACAGGGCTGGTCGGGTACTACCGTGAATAGTAGTGGCTCTTGTCTGGGTGGGAATGGTAGTGGTGCTTGGAAGAATGCCCGCTATTGTTTGAGTAACCTGGCGGGTGAGCCAAATGTGATGTTCCGGTTTACTTTTTCTTCAGGTACAACGTGTAATAATTATGATGGACTTGCGATGGACAGTTTCAGTATCTCCGAATTGCCATTGCCTGCGTTGGATTTTTCGTATACCTGTGAAGGGAATGGTCGCGTGCGGTTTGTGGCTGATGCGGGAACTTGTCCGACCGGCGCTGCCTGGAATTTTGATGATCCGGGTAGTCTGATTAATTCGTCGACTTCATCGGTGGATACGCATACGTTCTCAGGACCTGGTGAATATTTTGTGACATGGACACTAACCGAGCCTTGCATCGGAGCCCGTACAGTGACCAGAAGAGTGGTAATTCCTGATGTGGATGCTACCGTTTATCCGG
>JAGOJO010000113.1 GCA_017995075.1 Bacteroidia bacterium
AAAAGCCTTCTGAAATCCAGAGGGCTTTTTATTTCACCCTACCCGTATACCGAACGCTGAAGCAAACTGATTGCACGGATATAACGTTTTTCAAAGATCTCCGTATCTGAGCAACTAATGAATAAATTACAAGAGAGAAGAAATATAATTCATTAGACAAGGCAGTTTCGGATGTCACAGGTTGTTCCACATTGAGTTTGCACCATTCTTCTATTTATAAAATATGGTTCATTCGGCAAAATTCCTTTCCTTTTATTATTGTCAAAATTGTGAATACCACGACTTTTTTTTGAAATCAATACTCAAGTCATATAAAAAACATAAACGATAAGTAAAATTCAAAACTGAATCAATGACCCACTTTCACCACTTCAACTCTATTCAAAAGTTCATATTTTACAAACAACATCTGATTTGCTACGCTAACCGGCATTTCAAATAAATTTTCCGTTACCTCTTTTGTCAAAATAGTCCTACCAAGGGCGTCAACAATGTTTAAGACACCGCCTGCTTCCGGTAAACGAACCATTAATACATCTGATGATTCGTTTATCCATGCTTGCATTCCGGCCAATGAAACTTTATCTGTAACATAGACCATATCCGACCAGGAGTAATCCCCGTTAAAATCAGTTTGTTTTATTTTATAGTAAACACTACCAGAAACCGGATTCAAATCTTTGAAAAAATATTGCAGTTCATCAGATGAGTTTCCAGCTGCTTTAACAGTCCCGATTGGTTCAAATACTCCTGAGGCGCCGGAACGGAATACAGTATAATAATCACAATCTTTTTCAGAAGCAGTAGCCCATTCTATCTGCACATGACTATCGGCCCGATAAGCGTTCACTGAAAGCCACTCTACAGGCAATGGAGCTGCCAGACTTGAAATCGCCCAATGTGTATTGCCACCTGCTCCGGGAACAATTACCTGATAGGCAGAAGCTGATTGTCCGGGCAATGGTGCCATCCAGTTGTTCGCTGTACTATTATAAGCGTGAGCACGCATCTGGGTTGGAAGATTATAGGGAATACCCGGCATCTCACTAGATACATAGTTAAAAGTCAGATTTAAAACCGGTGCAGTTCCGGTATTTGCCATACGCCAGAAACGATCAACAGTAGCGATACGATTATCAGGACTTAATCCAATATGACTGGCCAGGTTTGTAACACCCGGAGGCCAGGGCAAATTGGTTGCCGGTGTACGATAGGTTGAAAAAGAAACAGTACCTACACCGCCGCTTGATAAATTATATGTGAGCGGAATATACTGCGTTGAAGAAACACCCCATGGTAATAAATAGGTACCGTTTGTGTTATTAATCGTCCATACAATTCTACCACTATGATCCTGCACTTCACTACGGATATATCCACCTGTACGTAACAAAGCGGAAGGCGAAGGATTTTCAATGTACACATAACGACCAGCTGAAACCGGACTACCGCCTGCATCTGCCAGGTTGAATTCACCCGCAGTCATTACAAGTCTGGTGCGAATAAACACCGCATTTGTAAAAGTCGGGAGGTATGTAGGTGAAACCCATGTTCCTGCAGGTCCAACGTGATTAATTTCCAGAATACCATACTTATGTTGAGGTAAAGTGGCCACACCAATATTAATTCCGGTTACCCGCGCATAAGTAGCAGTATTGTACTCGACCGTACTATTCGCACCAAGAAAATAATTCATATTTCCTGTGCTTCTGAAAACCGGATAAATGGTACCGTCATACAAGCCATTGGTATTTGCAAGAATCAAGCGTGCATTATCCTGAATCGTAACTCCGGTATTACTATATGCACTATCAGTTGAAATCTGTGAAGTTCCTACACTCAGAATACCACCGCCTTCAACGGTAAGAAAATCGAGTGCAGGTGTATTGTGGGAGCTAATCTGGAAAGGACCGGAAGTAACATTCACGCGACATCCATTACGAATGGTCTGCTTGCACTGTTGAATGTTGTGAGATAGATTTCTGAAATAGGTAATGGTTCCCGCATACTCAAATATAATCCGTGCGAAATTTGTTGAGGTACCATAGCCTGCACGTTGCATTGTTGCAATATTTGATATCGTATAGGATGGGCCATTGATATACAATCGTTGTTCGGCAGGAGAATTCGCAACATCAAAATGCATGACTCCACCACTTTGCGTAAAGGTACCATTCACCCGCATATCAATGAAGTTATTGCCCAAAGTAGCAGCTCCTTGCTGATCGGGACCATGCATATAGTAAACACTACCGACAAGATTTTGCGCGTATGAACCGTTAACAATAAAATTCGCATATCCACCCGCTGACTTAAGAATTAAAGTACCTCCCGAAAGCTGAGTAGTTCCATTCACAGTGATCAACGTACTATCAGAAGTATTTTCACTGAACCATACATTTCCGCCACTGATTACAAATCCGCCAAATGTTGCACGTACTTTATGACCCGACAATTCATTGGTACCACCGTTGAACAAAGTTCGTGCTGCCGTAGAAGTAAATGTACCGTTCACAGTAATTGTCTCTTCACCGAACGACTCACTTGTTTTAAAGGAACAGGTAGAAAGTCCTCCAATAGATAAGTTTCCACCAACTGTAAAGACCAGCTTTGTAGAAACATTACTTGCGCCTATATTTCCTAAAGCAACAAGAGAGATTTTATCAGTTGCCACAGTAAACGAAACATTGGCATGCGAAGCGATAGAAACGGTTGCTGTACCTAAGCTATTATGAGTATTGGTGGCCATAAAGATCCCACCGGTATAAGCCAAAGATCCCATTGAGATGGTTGGCACTCCATTATTCAATACGGTTGGCGCATCAATTCCATAGAAGTTTCCTGCACAAGTAAAGACACTACTAATTGTTACAGAGGCACTACCAATACCATTTCTTATACCGCAGAATGTTCCACCAGCAGCACTTGTTAGATTGAGTACACTAAAGGTAAAATTCCCGTTGCCTGCATAAATTCCAATAAATTCACCTGCAGCACCAATATTACCATTACCGGCAGCAGTAAAAGTTAATGCTCCGGGTATAGTGTTCTTTACCCTAAGTTTTCCATTCACTGTTAAGCTACCACCAATATTGATGGTAATTGCTGCATTTGTTGAGTCTAAAAATGTTTGACAGTTTGTACCTACAGTTAAATTACCTGCAATTGTACGGGTAAAACCAAGACCCTGATTCTTCCACCAGTTTGTACCAGTGCCCCAATTCAGGTTGACACTTCCAAAATTTGAGTTAATGCTGCTAATCAATGGCAGGGTTGGCGAAAACCAATTGCTCACTGTTACGGTACTGGTCGCACCGAAGGATTCAGTTCCGGCGAATAAAGTTGTAGTAGGATTTAAAATACTATTCTGGATCAGCGTTCCTCCGTTACTCACGGTAAGAGCACCTGTTACAGTCAGACTACGATTAGTGGTTGAACCTCCTCCATTCTGCAAAACGCCACCATTGTTCACGGTAACATTGGCAACCGTTACGTTCACATTCACGGTAACGGTAATTCCGAGACAAACAATAACATTATCTCCCGGACCCGGAGTCACCGCTGGTGTTACATAAGTTCCGCATCCGCCGGTAGACCAGGTAGTAGTGACATTCCAGTTACCTGTTGTCACTGCATAATATGTAGCCCCCTCTGCCCGCTTTATACCGGCAAAAGCAAACATCATCATACACAGGAGGTATAGCCTCTTCATATTCACACACTAAGTCTAAGGTAAAATTAACACCTGAACCATCCTTAAAAGCGCGATACTTGGCGAGTGGATACTATCACAGGGTTAATCCACTCAGGGAGCAGATTGATTCAATAATAGAAAAAAATAATACACGACACAAGAGGTAAAAAAAACCGATATTAACAAGAATCAAATATATCTGAATATCAGGAATTTACGTTATTAAAAATCAAAAAACAATCCTTGAAAAGACGATCTGAAAGTCCGATTTTCACTATAAAACCACCCCAAACAACATCGCCCGTTTCAGATAGATCTGTTTTCCGGGAACCGGATTTTCACCAAAAGTCATTTCATTCATCTTATAAAGGCGTGCTAAACGGACACCGTACTGCTGTGCGATATCGCGCATCGTTTCTCCCTCCGCAACAGTATGTGTAAATGGTTCAGCTTTATTCTTTTTAGGACGAATAAAAATATGCTCACCTTCCTTCAGCACATCATTCTTCTGCGCATCATTAAACTCCAACACCTGCCAGAGTTCGATATTATTTTCACGTGCAAGTTTTGTCCAGGTATCTCCCTTTACAACTTTCACATAGGGAATACCATTGATTGTTCCTGCAGCATTTGCTGGAACTTCATCGGTTTGTGTAAGTATCGGACGCGGACGCGATGATACAGGCCTTGTAGATTTTTTCTCCGGCTCAGTTTCTTCCTTTTTCGGAACTGCGTTACCGTTAGTCGGTGCTGTTGTAGCCATCGTACCTGCAACAGGCATTTTTTGCCCCTGATTGTCGTACTCATAAAGACGAAAACGCTCGATAATATCAATTAATTTTCCGGCATACGCAGGGTTAGTTGCATAACCTGCTTTCTTCAAACCATGCGACCAACCTTTATAATCGGTGATTTCCAGCTCAAACAAAAACCGATAACGGTCGCGACTGCGAAGAAAATTCGAATGATCATCATACGACTCTTGAACAGACTCATACTTCCGGAAACATTCATTAGGCGCATCATCATCCTGATGAAAGGTATTTCCGCTCCAATCTTTATGGCATTTAATACCGAAATGATTATTTGCCCCTTTTGCCAACGGACTGTTTCCATAATCTGATTCGTACATCCCCTGAGCGAGCGTGATACTGGCAGGCACACCGGTTTTCAGCATATCGGTTATCGCCGCCTCCTTAAACATCTCGATATACATCTCCGGAGTCATGCGACCTGAATCGCGTTTCTGATTCGGCTGCGCAACCAATACCGCAACATTACACAAGAGAATCAACAGAAGGTGGAATCGACGCATAATCATGATAGTTTCTCCTGCAAAATTAGACAGGAAGCAAGGAGGTATCCTCTCTTACTTCCCTCTACTATCAACAAAGCGGTGTTAATGGGATAAATATTGCATTCCTCCCGTATGTATGCCCAAAATGCGGTCGTTTTCACTAAATCTTCCCTTTTTGATCATATCTACGATACCAAAACACATTTTCCCCGTGTATACAGGCTCGATTCCGGCAGAGTTTAGGCTATTCCACTCAGCCACAAAAAGCTGTAGTTCATCTGTTACAGCGGCATATCTTCCGAATGTATAACTACTCTCCATCAACCATGGCACAGCTTTCTCGCCAATAGCAGAATGGATCAACTGCTCCTGATTTGCCTCTAAAACCTTTATTCCGGTAAATGTTGCACTTCCATTATATGCCTTCAGTATACCTGCCATTGTCCCTCCGGTACCCACCGGCAACAGCACCTGCGAATACGCTGAAGGTATCAGTGAAATTATTTCTCCGCAACCTCTGATTCCGGCTTCATTCGCCCCACCCTCTGGAATAACCAAAATTTTCCCTGCGAAAAAAATTTCCGGCTTCAACATGCCCGACCTGAATTGCCGGTACTCTTCCCGTGAAACAAACTTCAATTGCATCCCCGAATCCATGGCCCGTTGGAGTGTTGGAGATAAATTATCTGGTTTCTCTCCCCGAACTATTGCCGTCACCGGAATCATCTCCCTTCGACACATCTCCGCCAATGCTGCAAGATGATTCGACCAGGCACCACCAAAACTGACGATTGACTCATAACCTCCCGCCCGGAAAGCATCCAGATTATACTTCAGCTTAAACCATTTATTGCCTCCAGTAACCGGATCAATCAAATCGAGACGCAAGAGATCAAAACTGACACCTTGAATCGAAACAGAATCAATTGGGAGATTCGGCAAAGACAACATCAAGGCCTAACGGGCTGCAATAAACGGGGCTTCTCCCTGCTGAACATAAGTATTCCAGGCGACTTTCTCTCCAGGATAATCAGCGAGATGTTCCTTGCCGTATTTATCCATGACCACTACAGCCACATCTCCGTTTGCATCCTTCACCAATCGGGAAAGCATTGTTAAGTGACCATCTTTACGCAAATTCCAGCTATGATTCTCCGGACGAAAAACAAATTCCGCCTTCAGTTGATATGAGCCCCTCTCGAAGGCAAAAACCGACAAAGTATTCTGACGAGCCTCCATGCGCATTTGATTACCACGATAAACCAGGTCCTGACGTTCCACCTCACCCGGCTTCAGCGAAACAGGATTTGAGCCATCCCAAAACTCCACAACATTCAGAATCGCCCAATCAATAAAGGCCGCAATCGGATAAACCGGAATCACGCATAATGCAAAAAATAATAAGGAACGCACGGTTTTATCTTCCACCGAGCCATTCCATGTGTAAATTTGTCTGGTCAACTGAAAGGTACCGAAACATCCGGTTTGAACTGTTAATGTCCAGGCCATTACACCGAACATCAGAATCCGCTGAAACTTTTTCATAAGCATACTGTTATTGATGAACGCAAAAATAGGGACCTTCGTATGCGACCGGAATCAGGTCTGAAGAATTTATCCGACCGAAATCAACAACTAAAAAATGGCCTTCACCGACAAATTTGCTAAAGAAGACTACTACCTCACACCGGAGGGATATATTGTCTTCACTGAGGCCTACCACCTCAAACGTGGTTATTGCTGCCAGAGCGGATGCCGTCATTGCCCCTGGAAAAAAGAACGGGAAGCGAGCCGAAAGAAAAAAGACCAACGGTAACTCCCCTTCACTGCTGTCAGAGTCAATCATATACCACCTGAACGAGACCTGACTCCACGCCGATAAAATTCTGTTGCCCGACACCCTTACATTCGTTAATTTTACACCCTTCGAAGAAAGACTATAACCATGCAGCTCTCAGACTTAAAACTCGACCTCTCCAAAACCAAAACACCAACCGGAACCACACTCACCTGCAAAGGTTGGGTACAGGAAGCGGCCTTACGGATGTTGCACAACAACCTCGATCCGGAAGTAGCAGAGCGTCCGGAAGATTTGATTGTTTATGGCGGAAGAGGCAAAGCTGCACGAAACGTAGAAGCATTCCATCTCATCGTAAAAGCTCTTAAGGACCTAAACGACGACGAGACCTTACTGATACAAAGTGGAAAACCGGTCGCAATACTTCCAACACATAATGATGCGCCTCGCGTAATTCTCAGTAATTCGCAGTTAGTACCAAAATGGGCTACATGGGAAGTGTTTGACGAGCTGGAAAAGAAAGGTTTGATGATGTACGGACAGATGACTGCCGGCTCATGGATCTACATCGGCTCACAGGGAATTGTACAGGGAACTTACGAAACATTCAACGCTCTTGCTGCCAAACATTTTGGAGGATCACTCAAAGGAAAACTCTGCGTAACAGCCGGCTTAGGAGGAATGGGTGGTGCTCAACCACTCGCAATAACAATGGCAGACGGAGTTTGTCTCGCCGCAGAAGTAGAAGATTGGCGTGCACAGAAGCGTGTTGAAACTCGTTACCTTGATTATGTAGAACATGATCTTGACAAAGCCATTGATCTTGCACTTGAGTTTAAAGCAAAAGGTGAAAACAAATCCATCGGCGTTATTTGTACTGCGGTGAAAATGTTGAAGCGGTTAATAGAAAGAAATATCATTCCAGATGTATTAACTGATCAGACATCCGCTCATGATCCGCTTGTAGGATATTTGCCGGAAGGACTTTCCAATGAAGAAGCGAATGTACTTCGCGAACAAAATCAGGAGCAGTATATCGAGATGGTATATGATGCAATGGCAGAACATGTTCGGCTGATGCTGGAGATGCAGGCAAAAGGATCGATTACTTTCGATTATGGTAACAACCTTCGCGGACGTGCATTGGAGCGCGGAGTGAAAAATGCTTTTGACTTCCCCGGATTTGTACCTGCATATATTCGACCACTTTTTTGTGAGGGAAAAGGACCTTTCCGTTGGGCTGCACTGAGTGGTGATCCGGAAGATATTCGTGTAACGGATGAGGCTATACTAAATTTATTCCCCAACGATACCGGCTTACATCGCTGGATTAAAATGGCACAGGAGCGTATCGCTTTCCAGGGATTACCCGCACGTATTTGCTGGATAGGACAAGGCGATCGTGAAAAAGCAGGATTACTTTTCAACGAACTTGTTAAAACCGGAAAGGTAAAAGCACCCATTGTAATCGGTCGTGATCACCTCGATACAGGATCAGTTGCAAGCCCGAACCGCGAGACAGAAGCAATGTTGGATGGATCAGACGCAGTAGCTGACTGGCCTATTCTGAACGCGCTTATCAACACAGCCGGTGGCGCATCATGGGTAAGTCTACACCATGGCGGCGGCGTAGGTATGGGCTATTCAATTCACAGCGGAATGGTGATAGTAGCAGATGGTACCGATGATGCAGCACGCAGACTTAAACGAGTTCTGCATAACGATCCTGCCATGGGAGTCATCCGTCACATGGATGCAGGATACGATATTGCACAGGATACAGCAAGAAAGCATAGATTGGATATCCGGGAACGCCT
>JAGOJO010000025.1 GCA_017995075.1 Bacteroidia bacterium
GGTACTGCACTACATTTGTCGGCAACCCATCTATATGCCTCAATCGGTTTTTCACTTCAAACGGTTCACGATTCACCAGGACCGCTGTGCCATGAAAGTGGGTACAGATGGTGTGCTATTGGGCGCCTGGGTAGAGATAGGAGATGCTCAGCAAATTTTGGATATCGGCACGGGCACCGGCCTGATCGCTTTAATGCTCGCTCAAAAATCCATTGCTTCTATTGATGCTATCGATATCGATCGCCCTTCCTTTGAACAGGCTACACAAAATGCACGCATTTCCCCCTGGTCCGATAGAGTGCGCGTCATTCATTCTTCCCTGCAGGATTTTAAGCCGGGTTATCGCTATGATTTAATCGTGAGTAATCCTCCGTATTTTATCGATAGCTATGCCGCACCCGGTGAAGCTCGTAACCTGGCCCGCTCCGCCAGTGCATCTCTCTCCTACGATGAACTACTCAAAGGTGTAGTGCGATTACTTAGTAATACCGGACGCTTTTCTGTAATCCTTCCGCATAAAGAAGGACAAATATTTCGCGATAAAGCAGAACAAAACGGACTCTTCTGTAACAAACTGCTCAATATTAAAACCGGCCGCGAAAAACCATATAAACGAGTAATGATGGAATTCTCCCGACGCGAAGAAGAACTCCACGAAACCGAACTCGTGCTTCATTTCGATGAACGCAACTTCACCGACGAATACAAATCCCTCACCCGCGATTACTATCCTGCATTTTAAATTTAACCGAAGTAGCGAACCTCAACCAGAAGGAACACGGATTTAACGGATTATAACGCTTCGCTTCTCGCGGATTTTCACGGATTTATTTATTGGTCATTTACACAATCGAGCATTCCAATAAACTAATAAACCTAGAAACCTAGAAACCTAGAAACTAAGAAACCTAGAAACCTAGAAACTAAGAAACCTAGAAACTTAGAAACCTAGAAACATATAAACTCAGAATTCTATTTTAACTGTATGAATATTACTTACGATAAGTCAATTTCCTTTTCCACAAACTCAATTCCTAACGACTGTAGCTCTTTTAATATCGGTACATACATTTCTTCCATAACCGGTAATTGTACTCCCTTACTTTTTAATTTACCTTCTATGAGTAGGAGTGCTGCAATCGCTAATGGTAGTCCCACTGTTTTCGCCATTGCTGTATGAATGGTATCATCTCCTTTTACTACGAGCGATGAAGTAAGTCGCTTTGCTTTATGGTCGATGGTGTATTCGAAAATATGCTGCATCACAATCATGTCTTTGTCGCCCGTTTTCAATACCCATTTTTGTTCGAGCAGATGTTGCAAAACACGCGCCGGTGAAGCATTGGTTATTCCGATTTTAGTTTCTTCGAGAATGCCTGTGCTGCGAATGCGCTCCATGGCCGGACCTTGTGGATCTACCCGACAATAATGACTGATTTTTTCTTCGAGATCTGCTCCCTGCACGGAGGCTGGTACGAACGCTTCGATGAATTGACGGTAGGTCATGTTTTCGGTGTTCTCCATGATGAAGCTATCGTCGGTGATGCCGAGTGTGACAAATACCTGCCAGGCACTGCAGAATCCTTCGTGGCGTAATGTTCCCCGTAGCATCGTTGGAATCTCTTCAATACCATAATGGTGGCGGTACGATAAACTATCACGGTTGGCATATCCGTCAAATCGCCCGAAACCCTCTACCGAAATTTTGGTGGACTCACTGAAGAGGCGAGGGTAGGGGATGTAATGGTATTTACCATCTTGTATGTAACGTGCAGTTCCTTGTCCGGCAAGAATGACATTGCGTGGGTTCCAGGTGAACTTATATCCCCAGGGATTATCATTCGACTCCGGCGCTACGAGTCCTCCGGTATATGATTTAAAAGATGTTAATACTGCACCGGATGCTTTGAGCCGGTTAATAATTTCCATCGCCGACATATGATCAATTCCGGGATCTAATCCGCATTCATTTAAAAACAACAATCCTTTTTCTTCGGCAGCAGTATGCAATGCTTTTATCTCGGGTGAGATATAGCTGGCGGTCACCAGATTTTTCCCTAAGCGCAAACAATCTTCGGCAGCCGGCAGATGCAATGCAGGAGGCAATAAAGAGATTACCAGGTCCGCTTTCATGATCTCTTCATGGCGTTGGGCGGCGTTGTTAATATCAAATCCGATGGCCTTCCCGTATGGATGATTGTTAATTTTTTCTTCCGCAACTGCCGGGTCTTTGTCCCCAATCACAAGGTTAAAACCTTTATTTTCAGCATTTTGGAGTAAGTATTGAATCAGCGAACCGGAGGATTTTCCGGCCCCGAGAAGGAGGATCGTTTTCATAATAAGTTTCAGACCACGAAGGTATAAAAGTTAGGAGGGCAAAAAATCTTGACTTACCTTTGGCACAACAGTTGAGATACTTCGAAAAAAAAAATAACCGGACAAATCTTATGAAAAAATTATTCTTGCTGGCGCTGGGTCTTATGATGGCGTTCTACAGCCAGGCTCAGACCTCCAACGCTATTTTGTTCACTGAAAATGGTGAGCGATTTACCGCTATTCTGAATGGAATCCGTCAGAATGAGAAACCCGAAACAAACGTGAAAATTACGGGCCTCAATGCGGAGTTTTACAAGTTGAAAGTGATTTTTGAAAGTACCGCCCTTGGCGAGAAAAATTTCAATCTCGCTTTGCAACTGGGAATGGAAAACACCTATGTGATTAAAAAGAATAACAAAGGTGAGTATGTATTACGTTTTATGAGTGCAGTTCCGCTGGCTGAAGCTCCCCGCACTCCTCCAACGCAAACAGAAATCGTTTACCATGCGAATCCTGTTGCACAACCTGTGCCTGTTGAAAGTTCACAGACCGTTACAACCACCACTACAACTACAGGAACTCCTACAGGTAATACTGATGCGGTAAATATTAATATGGGAGTGAATGTTGATGGAATGGGTGGTGGAATCAATATCAGTGTTTCCGGTATGGAAGGTACTACGACACAACAAAGCAGTACTACCGTTACCCATACTACCACTACTACCACTACTTCCGGTGGAATGAATACACCTCCTCCACCTCCTCCTGCTCCGGCGCCTATCGTTTACCTGCCGGGGTATAATGGTCCGATCGGTTGTCCGGTACCAATGAGTCCGGAAGATTTCAGCGCCTTGAATCAAACCATTTCCTCTAAAACATTTGAGGAAACAAAGTTCACGATCGCCAAACAAGTATTGCAGGACCGTTGTATGTTCGTTTCACAAGTGAAGCAAATCATGTTGCAGTTCACTTTCGAACAAACCCGTCTCGATTTTGCTAAATTCGCCTATGATCGTACCTATGATATCGGCAACTACTTCAAAGTAAACGATGCTTTCACTTTTGAAAGCTCTATCGAAGAACTCAACGAGTACATGAATGCTCGTCGTTAATACGTCCAATCCTTCAGAAAAAGGTCACCCCACAAGGTGGCCTTTTTTTTAGCCTTTAGCCTTTAGCCTTTAGCCTTTAGCCTTTAGCCTTTATGTAATTGCCTGAAATACGTTGACCGTTGGTAGGCCAACAGCTTGAGGCTTGAAGCTAAAGGCCAACTACCGGTATTTTCATTGAATCCCCGGATTTTAATTCCAACCGATAGTCGCTGAACGATGTAGGTATTTGCAAAGGCTAGTTGGTGTTTTGATGGGAAGAAACGCACGGGCGGTTGCTATTTTGATTTCGGTTAATTCTTATCTTTGGTAGATGCGTTTGTTTCGATGTATATTTTGTTGGATGATGTTGTTGCCGGGAATGGTGCAGGGGCAATATAATAACAACTATTGGGTATTTGGTGATAGTGCATTCATTGACTGGAGTAATTCGCCAAGTCCAATAGTATCTCAAGGTCCTTTTAATTACAGAAATGGAAGTGCATCAATCGGCGATTCCAATGGCTTATTACTCTCCTCAGGATTAATTAACAATTCAACTCCATTAGATTGCTACATTTGGAATAAATATGGCAACAGAATTGGCGATTCAATTCCAATTAAAGGAGGGCTGTGGTACCATGCCAGCCAATTTGTTCCTGATCCGGGGAATGATTCAATTATTTATTTATTTACGATTGGGGTAACTTCAGTTGAACACTATGGGCTTTATTATTCCAGGATAAACCATAAAGCCAATAATGATTCTGGGGTTGTAATTCAAAAAAATCTAGTGCTAAACACTATTCCGGCTTTTGATGCACTCATGGCGGTAAGGCATGGAAATGGGAGAGATTGGTGGCTGATCACCCAGCGATGGTATGCACCTTCGGCGCAAACCCCCACCAATGAGTTTAGAATTTATTTAATTTCTCCATCGGGTGTTTCAGGCCCCTTCATGCACAGTATTGGAAGTAATCATACAACAAACGGAGGTCAAGTAGTGTTTTCAAGTAATGGCAGTAAATTTGTTAATATTAGTGCTCGTGGGCTGATTGAATTATACGATTTTGACAGGTGTACCGGCACCATCACCGCTACAACTCCAATCGAGCAAGAGCCGCCAGGACTTACTTTTGTTCATCTTTACCAATCGTGTGCATTCTCAAAGGATGATTCGAAGCTTTATATAATTGATCTGGATCAGTCAATTTCAACATCCTATATAGTGCAGTATGATTTACTTTCATCAAATATTCCTCAAAGCAAAATTATCATTGATAGCATGGTCACTCCTCAGTCACCTGCTCAAATGAAACTGGCTCCGGATGGAAAAATATATATTACTGCTTTTGACGTTAGCTACGGATGGCCCTATCCGGACACAAGCACTGCTTACACCACCATCAACAATAACCTCAGCGTAATTAACTATCCGGATTCAATGGGAGTTGCTAGTGACTTCCAACGATTCAGTTTTAACTTAGGTACCGGAAGGTCTTATTTCGGCCTTCCCAACAACCCAGATTACGAACTCGGTGCCTGGATAGGGAGTCCGTGTGATACGTTAACCACCAACCTCACCCCCAACCCTTCTCCAGAGGCGAGGGGGACTTGGATGCAGGCCTGGTATAACCACGAATGGAATATGATTCATGTGAATGCGGCGCAGTTGAAGGAAAAGAAAGGGATGTTGCGGTTGTTTGATATGGAAGGAAGAATTGTTTTTGAAAAACCGGCGGAGGTGATTTCGGGTGGGTATTATACAACGGAGATCAATATGGAGAATCTGGCAAGTGGGGTGTACGTAGTGAACCTGATGACGGAGCAGGATAAAATTTCGGGGAAGGTTGGGAAATACTAGTTCGATGTACACAGGGAGACTTAAACGCTGCGGTTAGCAACGACCCGATAGCTATCGGGTTCGCAGCGGGCGCGGCGGTCCCTGAGCACCATAAAAATATAAACGAATAGTCGAAGGGCGGTCGCTGCGTTAAAACTTCGAGACACGAAGCCAAGGGCGAAAGGCCAACCACCGTGAGCTTTCATCGGAACACTGATTTACTTCGTAACTCAGTATCTAATGTGACCGAAATTCAAAATGATTCATGCGTATCTTTGCTTTATGAATTCAAAACTTCTCCGAATCGGGGCATTATTGGCGGCTTTGGCTGTTATTCTGGGTGCTTTTGGTGCGCATAAACTGAAAGAATTGATAGATGAGAAGGCTTTGTTAAACTGGGAGACTGCGGTCCGTTATCAGTTTTATCATGCAGTGGGGATCATCATTGCGGCTTTCGCCTATGCACATCGTTCCGAAAAACCGGTGCGCTGGGCAGCCTGGTTGTTTATGGCCGGGATTCTTTGTTTTAGTGGCTCGGTTTACTTGCTTTCCCTTAGAAATTTGTTGAATATTAATGTGTTATGGGTGGGTCCGATTACGCCGCTGGGAGGGTTGATGTTTGTTGCCGGTTGGTTGCTGCTGGCGTTTTCAACACCGGTGCAAAAAACGAATTCCTGACATCGTACAATAAAAAGGAAAAATAGTACTTTAGACCAATATGCAATACTCCATTCTGATTCTCATTTCGGCCTTGTTTCTTTCGGCATCTTCCTGCAAGACAAAAGAAAATTCCACAGGCGGTGCTTCTGCAGAAACTAAACCCGCTGCGACAGCTCCGGCTACTCCGGCTACATCTAACCCCCAAACTGTGAATACTACAAAGTCATGGACCCGCGAAGAGGCCAAAGCAGGTCCCGATAATTTCCGCCTGGTTGTATCCTTTATCAGCATAGGTGCCGGTACTGATCCTGATGCGAAACAATCCCTGGATAAATATATTGCTGAATTTAAAACCCGTACAGGGAAAATGCCTGCCTATGTGATGATCCCCTGGGGACGGGAAGGTGAAGTGGATTGTTGTTTCAACATGGATGAGCTAACTGCCTCAGAACAAGGTGATTTCATTGCCGGATTGCGTAATACGATGAAAAGCAGGGAGTTGATCCAAATCAATGAAAATGTTAGAAACCGCTTTAAACCTTGATACGTATCAGGCGAAAAAGTTGACAAGCCGCTAATATTTAACGTAAATTTGCGCCACTCTTATAAAACTATGAACGAATACGGAATTAAGAACCCCAATGCATCTATCGCAGACCTGGGACTCGGAAACGTGGGATCAGCTTATTGGAATCTGACCACTCCTGAATTAGTGGAAGAAACCATCCTTCAGGGTATGGGCGAACTCACCGATACCGGTGCACTTGCTATTGATACCGGTGAATTTACAGGCCGCTCTCCGAAAGATAAATTTACCGTGCTGGATGCTGAGACGGAGAAAACCGTTTGGTGGGGCGATATCAATATTAAGTTTGATGCGGCGAAGTTTGATCATATGTTTACCCGCCTGCAGGCGTACCTTACCGGTCGCGAAGTGTATGTGCGTGATGCCTATGCCTGTGCCGATCAGCGGTACCGCCTCAACGTTAGAGTAGTGACGGAGTATCCATGGCAGAACCTTTTCGTGAATAATCTGTTCCTGCGACCTACCCGTGAGGAAATCGAAACAATTAATCCGGATTGGGTGATCATCAATGCTCCCGGTTTCATGGCTGTTCCTGCTGTGGATGGTACCCGTCAGCATAATTTTGCGATGATCAATTTCACGAAGAAAATGATCCTGATCGGTGGAACCGGATATACCGGCGAAATCAAGAAGGGAATCTTCACTGTATTGAATTATGTATTGCCACAACATAAAGGTGTGTTGAGTATGCACTGCTCTGCCAATATCGGTAAGGATGGTGATACTGCCTTGTTCTTCGGTCTTTCCGGTACAGGTAAAACTACACTGAGCGCTGATCCGAATCGTGGTTTGATCGGTGATGATGAGCATGGCTGGAGTGATGATTCAGTTTTCAATTTCGAGGGCGGTTGCTATGCGAAATGTGTGAATCTCTCTGCGGAGAAAGAACCACAGATCTTCAATGCTATCCGTTTCGGTTCACTGCTGGAGAATACAGAGTTTCATGCAGGAACTACAACAACTGATTACGATAATATCTCCAAGACAGAAAATACCCGCGTTGCATATCCGATCAATTTCATCGATAATGCAGTGGAACCTTCTGTGGCTGCTCCGCCTAAAAATATCTTCTTCCTGACTTGCGATGCATTCGGTGTTTTACCTCCGATCAGCCGTCTGGATAATGCGCAGGCGATGTATCACTTCATCTCCGGTTATACTGCTAAAGTGGCAGGTACAGAGATGGGTATCACTGAGCCAACAACAACGTTCTCTGCTTGTTTCGGTAAGGCGTTTCTCCCATTGCATCCTGCGAAGTATGCAGAGTTGCTCGGTAAGAAACTGAAGGATAATCCGGATATCAAAGTTTGGCTGGTGAATACCGGTTGGACAGGTGGTGCTTACGGTGTAGGTAACCGTATGAAATTGAGCTATACCCGCGCTATGATCACTGCTGCATTGAATGGTGAATTCGATAAAGTGAAGTTTGAAGAGCAACCGGTTTTCCGTCTGCAAATTCCTACTTCCTGTACCGGCGTTCCGACTGAAATCCTGAATCCTCGTAATACCTGGGCGGATAAAGCTGCTTTCGATCAGACTGCTCTCGACCTGGCTACGAAATTCGTGAAGAACTTCGCGCAGTATGCGGATGGTGCTTCTGCTGAAATTTTATCGGCAGCTCCTTCGGTTCCGGAAATCGCATAAAAGTCTATAACTGATTATAAAAAAGAGGATGCTTCGGTGTCCTCTTTCTTTTTTCAGACCATTGGTTACTTTTGTGCGGTGCATCTCTTTTATTCTCCCGTAATTTCTGATGAGTTCGCGCTTCCCGAGGAGGAGGCGCATCATTTGTTCCATGTCCTTCGCTTAAAGGAAGGAGATCAGATTCTCGTGACAGACGGATGCGGAGTTCGCGCTACCTGCTCGTTGTCCCTGGTCTCTAAAAAAACGGTGTTGGTTCGTGTAGTGCAACAGGAGCTGTTTGATCGTCCTGCCCGTGAGTTGCATCTCGCTATCGCGCCAACAAAAAACATGGATCGGTTCGAATGGCTGGCGGAGAAGGCAACGGAGATGGGGATCACTACCATCACGCCGTTGATTTGCCGGCACTCGGAACGTAAAGAACTAAAAACTGATCGGGTGCGTAAGCTGATCGTTGCTGCGGCAAAACAATCCCGGCAATACTGGTTTCCGGTGTTGAATGAAGCAACTCCTTTTCGTAAAGTGATAGATGAGGCTTCTGATGAAGTGAAGTTGATTGCGCATTGTAATGATTCGGTGAAGGTCTCGCTGACGTCGCTGGCGGCTGCTGTGAAGGTGCTGGTGCTGATCGGACCGGAAGGTGATTTCAGTGAAGAGGAGATCGCTATGGCGCTGGAAAAGGGCTTTTCGGCCTTGTCGCTGGGAGAGTCGAGGTTGCGTACAGAGACAGCAGGATTGGTGGCTGTGGCTGCGTTTCATTTCCATTAATCCATTGCTTGTTTTCACCTGGCCCTCATACACTGATTGCCGGAGGGCGGTTGATTTTATTACCTTTGTAGTAATGAAAAGAAAACTCTTCCTCTGCTGTTTCGTCTTGTTGGCTTCGTCTTTTACTCCGGCGGGTCCGAGTTTGAAAATTGCATTGATGAAATACAATGGCGGCGGTGACTGGTATGCGAACCTTGATACCTCGTTGAAGAACCTGATCGATTTTGCGAATAAAAACCTGAATACAACCATTGCGCCTGATCAGGTAATTGTGGAGGCCGGTAGTCCGGATATTTTTAATTACCCGTTTGTGCATATGACAGGTCATGGTAACGTGGTCTTTAATCCGCAGGAGGCGCAGAATCTCCGGAATTATTTAATCGGAGGTGGCTTCCTGCATATCTCCGATAACTATGGTCTCGATAAGTTTATTCGTCCGGAAATGAAAAAGGTGTTCCCTGAATTGGATTTCGTGGAGTTGCCGTTCAGCCATCCGGTCTATCATCAGAAATTTGATTTTCCCAATGGATTGCCGAAGGTGCATGAGCATGATGGAGGTACTCCGCGTGGTTTTGGTTTGATTTACAATGGACGGCTGGTATGTTTTTATGATGTGGAGTGTGATCTCGGCGATGGTTGGGAGGATCAGGAAGTGCACAAGGATTCTCAGGAAACCCGTCAGAAAGCGCTCAAAATGGGAGCTAATCTCTTGCAATACGCATTTACCAATTAAGCTGTTATCTTTGTAAGATGCGCCCTCTACGTATTATAGCTGCATGGATATTCCTCTTCCTGAGTATGGAAGTGGTGATTCCTGCGCAGTTATGGCATGAGCTTTCAGGGCATGATGATTCGAAGGAATGTGTTCATTCGGGTGAGGTGCAGGTTTCAGAGCAGCATATTCACTGTCTGGCACTGGAACTGACTCTGCCGGGAATGTTGCAGGAGGATCATCAACTTCAGTTTGCAAATCACGAAGTTGTTCGTTGTTTTATACTGGCAGGTATTCAGCATCCTGCTCTTGAAGATATTTTCAGCCGTGGCGATCGGGGACCACCTGCCGCTGCTTTTTATTGCTGAGTGTTCGGGGTGCCATTCTAACGGTGGTGCCTATCCGTTTATTTAATTCAATGAGTCATGAAGAGGCATTGGTTCCTCTTGCTGTTGGTGTTGCTGCGTATTTCTGTGGCTGCACAACCGGCATGTACAAATAAATTGCAGGGTGTTGTCCGTGATGCATCCTCGGGCGAGTCGTTGCCTGCTGCGGTTGTTCATCTGCCGGCGAATGGCTGGAATGTGATGTCCGACGGTGCAGGGAAGTTCCTGTTCGATAGTCTCTGTGAGACAAGTTATGTGGTGGAGGTGCAGTATGTGGGGTATGAAAAATATACTGCTTCATTTGAAACAGGCTCTCCGGTGATGATTCTATTGCGCCGCTCGATGGTGAAGATGAAGGAGACGGATATCGTGGAGAAAAAAATCGAGGCGAAGTCTACCGGTGCTGTTGATTCATTGTCGCAACAGGAAATGGATCGCGCGAAGGGGAAAGGTCTGACCGATTATCTGCGTCAGCTGGCAGGTGTGTCGGCGATACAGACTGGTCCGTCGGTGATGAAGCCTGTTATTCATGGAATGCATAGTCAGCGGGTCTTGATTATGAATGCAGGAATCCGTCAGGAGGGACAACAATGGGGTACTGAACATGCTCCGGAAATTGATCCGTTCATTGCCCGTAAATTAACTGTGGTGAAGGGGAGTTCGGCTATCCGTTATGGTGCAGATGCAGTGGGCGGTGTGATCATTCTGGAGCCGCGGGAGTTGCCTCATAAGCCGGGCATCAATGCGGAGGTGAATCTGGTGGGAATGTCGAATGGTCGTCAGGGTGTTGCTTCCGGATTGGTGGAACAACATCTTGGTAAATTCCATGATATCTGCTGGCGTATTCAGGGTACTGCGAAGAAGTCGGGTACACTGGAAACACCGGATTTCTATCTGCAGAATACTGCGTTCGCTGAATATAACTGGAGCGCAAGTCTGGGTGTGGAACGAAAATCATGGGGCACGGAACTCTTCTATAGCCGGTTTCAGACGAAGGTGGGGATCTTCCGTGGTTCGCATATAGGAAACCTGAGCGATCTGCGGCGGATTATTGCTTCCGGTGAAACAATTACCGACGATAAATTCTCTTACCGTATAGAGAAACCCCGGCAGGAAGTCTCGCATCAGTTGTTTTCGATGAAAGCCTGGAAGCTGATTGAAGGTCTGGGAAAAATTCAGGCGCAGTACGGATATCAGTATAATCATCGATTTGAATTCGATGTGGATAAACCATACAATGATTCGCTGGTTGCGCTGGATCGTCCGGAACTGGAGTTGCGTTTGTATACCCAGACAGTTGACCTAAACCTGGAAACGAAAAATTTCAGAGGGTTTACCTTCTCGGCCGGACTCGCGGGAATGTTGCAGGATAATCAATACGGTGGTGCAAGATATTTTGTGCCGAACTATAAACTCTATAACGGTAGCGTATATGGGTTAACACGGTGGAGGAAGAATAAACTGGAAGCGGAGGCGGGATTCCGCTATGATTACCGGGAGCAGAAGGTGTATCAGAATGTGAATGGTGTAGTGGTGATAACGCCGTATTCATTCAGTATTCCAAACTTTACCGGCGGACTCCTCTACAAATCTGATAGTGCAACCGTGTGGAGTCTGAATATGGGTACAGCGAAAAGAGCGCCTTCTATCAACGAGTGGTTCAGCAATGGTCTGCATCACGGAACCGCGACTTTCGAAACAGGTGATCCTTCACTGGGCATGGAGAAAGCGATGAATGCAATGGTTTCCTACCGTCATCAGGCAACAAAGTGGTCGATGGAAGCGGGAGTGTATTACATGTTCATTGCCGATTATATCTACCTGGTGCCGGATACTGCAGAAGTGCTTACCATCAGTGGTGCATTTCCTTCCTTCGAATACCGACACGTTGATGCTTCGTTTAAAGGATTGGACCTGACGATTGATTATGATCTTACTCCGAGGTTGAATGTTAAGTCGAGGAATAGCCTTGTGTTCGCCCGGAATGAATCAGCAGACCGATACCTTGAACTGGTGCCCTCTCCACGATTCGATCAGTTAATTACATGGAGCTTCAGGAAAACTGAACATTGGGATGATCTCTCTGTGGGTTGTTCCATGTTACATGTGATGGAGCAAACACGTTATGAAAGCGGTAGTGATTATATCGATCCGCCACCTGCATATACCTTGTTCGGTCTGGAATTTACCGGAGAGTATTCATATGGTGGACAGTCTTTCCGTTTCGGCGTTTCTGTCAATAATCTGTTGAACACCCGTTACCGTGATTATATGAATCGCCTGAGGTATTACTCAGATGAATTGGGCCGGAATATCATCTTCCGTATCACCGTGCCACTGAGTTTCCATACTGCCGCGCATGATCATGAACATTGAAAATAAAAATGAATGTACCCCGAAAGTAGTACATTCTTAAACTGACAAGAGTCCTGTCAAACAATTCAAAAAAATAAAAAAATCAAACAAGTCAAACCTATTTAAATCATATATCATATGAAAAAAAGTAAACTCTATTCAATCATCTTCCTCGCTACTTCCCTGTTCACCTTGAATGCTTGCAAGGATGATAAAACAGAAGATCCTACACCAACAAATCCCGGTGAACTGATTACTACAGTACGTATCCTTTTTGAGAATCCGTTTAACGGAGTAGTGGAGGATTCAGTGGAATTCAACGATCCCGATGGTGCAGGTGGTGTTGCTCCTACACAGGACTCGATTATTCTCAGTTCGAACATGACCTATCTTACCACAGTGATTTTGCTGGATGAAACAAAGACTCCGGTAGATACAATTTCTAATGAAGTAGATGATGAAAGCGATGTACATAAATTCGTATATACTGCCACTCCGGCTTCCGGCTTCCTGACTACCGATATTCTGGATACGGATGTGAATGGGAATGATGTTGGTCTGAATAGCTCCCTGCAAACCGGCAACGCTGCAAAGGGATCCTATCGTGTGCAGTTACGTCACTATATTTCAGCGGCGGATAAAACAGCAAATAGCAGCACGTATGATACCGACATCGATGTGACCTTCGGGGTGCGTATCAACTAACTCATTAAATCTTATCAGAAGAAGGCTGTTCGTAAGAATAGCCTTCTTTTTTTTATTACCTGCCCCAAGCTATATTAAATTTATCAGGTCATTAAACCTTGTCCGGTTCCGCGTATCCAATCCGGACGAACCATCAGATCATGAAAAAAATACTCCTTCTATTCTCCTTCTTCTTGTTCTCTCATACTGCTAAGTCACAGAATCTCTATTTTCCGCCGTTAACAGGTAGTACCTGGGATACACTGTCGCCGACTTCGCTGGGATGGTGTACTCCGATGATCGATACATTGATCGATTACCTGGGCTCGAATGATTCGAAGGCTTTTATTCTGTTGAAAGATGGTAAAATCGTTATCGAACATTATTATGGAACTTTTACGAAGGATAGTCTCTGGTACTGGGCTTCTGCTGCAAAAACACTGACGGCCTTTACTGTGGGGATAGCGCAGCAGGAAGGTCTTTTATCCATTCAGGATACTTCGTCGGATTATATGGGAGTGGGATGGACCGATTGTCCCTTGCTGAAGGAGCAGAAAATTACCATCCGTAATCAACTGACCATGACCACCGGACTCGATGACGGTGTAGCCGATAATCATTGTACGCTTGATACGTGTTTGCAATACCTGGCAGATGCAGGAACACGTTGGGCTTATCACAATGCACCGTATACATTACTCGATAGTGTGCTCGAATCAGCGACTGGTCAATCCCTGAATTCCTACATCAATGCAAAAATCAAAGTGCCAACCGGAATGAATGGGTTATTTGTTCCAAGTAGTTATGATAACTTGTTTGTGAGCACACCGCGGAGTATGGCACGTTTTGGCCTGATGATTTTAAATCACGGGAACTGGAATGGCACGCAGATCATGACCGATACAACGTACTTTAATCAAATGGTAAATACCTCACAGAATCTGAATCCATCGTATGGATATTTATGGTGGCTGAATGGAAAGTCCTCGTTTATGGCTCCCGGGTTTCAATTTTCATTTCCCGGACCAATTAATCCGAATGGTCCTTCAGATTTGATTATGGCATTGGGAAAAAACGGACAAATGCTCAACGTAGTGCCATCCATGAATCTCGTTTATTTACGAATGGGAAATGCGCCGGCTTCCGGTGATGTGCCCATTGCATTGAATGATTCGGTTTGGGGTTTACTGAATCAGATTATGTGCAATACCACCGCACTCGCAGAATCAGTTTCGCCGGAGTTTAATGTGTTCCCGAATCCGGTTAAAAATACAATGCAAATCCGTACTGCTGAATCAGATTATTCCATTCAATTGTTCTCTTTAGATGGACGATTATCGATGGAAAAGATGGGATTGTCCGGAGAAGCGTCTGTTTTTGTAGATGCGCTTGAGCCGGGTGTTTATATTCTGCGATTTACTAACGCTAAGGGCTATGTGCAGATCAAAAAGATTCTCATAGAGAATAAGTGATTATCGGCCTTCTTTAATTTCTTTCAGGCAATCACCTAGGTATTCGAATTGTTCCGGGCTGTTGTAAGCCTGCACCGCAATTCGTACCCATGCACGTAAGTTGTTTTTGTTGTATAGAAATACCGGTACCTGAATATGGTATTTCTCCATTAAAACTTTTTTCAGCGGCGACATCATGTTGAAAGTAACAGCCGGCATTTCTGCATGTTCATCTACCAGAATATTTGCCAGGTGGCTGATCATAGAATCTGGTGCGGGCAATGGTGTTCCGGTCTTGGCTGCGATGCTTTTACGGGCGGAGAGACAAAGCGCACGGTTTCGCTCTCTTAGTACTTCCCAACTCCCGAATAGATTTCCCATGTAATTGATGGAGTCCTTTACGCAGAGGTAAGCAGAGAAATCTTCTGTGCCCGGCCAGATGAATTGTGCGCTCCAATGACTGTCAGTGCCTGCAAAGAGGTCGTTTTTATGGGAGATGTTTAAAGGATTTATTTTCGCTTGCTTGTCCTTTCTTACATAGAGTAGGGCGGATCCTTTTGGACTGCAAATCCATTTATGACAATTTCCGGTATAGTAACTGGCACCCAGTTTTTCGAGTTCCAGATGCGTCATTCCCGGACCATGGGCTCCATCTACCAGGACTTCAATTCCACGGCTTTCCAGTTCCTTTACAAGTTTTTCAATGGGAAATACCAGACCTGTTGCACTCGTGATATGATCCGCCAATACCAGTTTGGTTTTTGGAGTAATGACTTTTAAAAATGCTTCAATTACTTCGTTTTCATTCTGAATCGGGAAGGGGATTTCAGCATTGATCACCTTGCACCCGAATTTTTCTGCGTAATGAAACAGTACGTTCTGGCAAGCTCCGTATGCATGTGAGTGAGATACAATTTCATCGTCTGCATTGAAGGTAAGTGAATTCATGATGGTATTCACTCCGGTTGTAGCATTGCGGACAAAGACAAGATCGTCCGGATTGCAACCGACAAACTCAGCCAAAGCTTTTTTATTTTCAAGATACAAGTCGACGAATTCTTCTGTCATGAATTGTACCGGCTCTGACTCCAGACGTTGTTGCAGTAACTGTTGCAGTTGTAAAATTCTGTCGGGACATGCACCAAACGACCCATGGTTCAGAAATACAGTATTTGCATCATGATGCCAATGTGATTCATAGGAAGAGTAGGAGGGCAGCTTATGTGTCATGTCTAAATTTTCACAATGATATTGTTTTATCCTAAGAAAGAAAAATTGTGGACGTAGTCCTGTGTATTTTGCTCTTCTTTTAAGTTGACGATGTGTTTGGTGGTTTTATTTCAATTTCTTGTATTTGATGGAAGTTTTCTTACTTTTACATTCACCCCAAAACCAAAACTCATGAAAAGATTTTCATTGCTTTTAATCATCCTGATGTTCTCTAGTCATTTGCTATGGGCTCAAACAAAGAGAATCGCTTCATTTTCATTGGATCAATTTGGTGGTCCGTCACCATCAATAGAGTTGAACGGTAAATTGTATTTCTCGGCCTGGGACTCCATTCACGGAAGAGAACTCTGGAGTACCGATGGAACCGCCGAAGGAACGACCATGGTGAAGGATATTTTTCCGGGCCTCGATGGAAGTATTTCCGGTTATTTTAAATATTTCTCTTCTGTACACAATGGTATATTGTATTTCCGCGCGAACGATGGAGTGTCGGGTGAAGAACTCTGGCGAAGTGACGGAACAGATTCCGGTACATATTTGTTGAAAGATGTGACTTTCGGAAGTACGGGCTCAAGTGTGGGTGAGTTTGCTTCATCAGGTGCTTATTTTTATTTTACTGCAAATACTGGTTCTCAGCTTTGGCGTTCAGATGGGACTACAGTTGGTACATTCTCGGTAGGTTCTTTTCAGATTGTCAGGAATTTATGCGGTGTGAATGGACAGCTCGTTTTTTCTGCAGATAATTCCAATACAGGGGAAGAGTTGTGGAAGTATAATCCTGCTTCTGGAAATACCGTATTGTTAAAAGATCTGAATGGTGTTGTTGGGACATCTTTGCCATGTAATTTTCATTCCACAGGCAGTTTGTCATTTTTCATGGCCAATACATCAACAGGATGGGAGTTGTGGAAATCGGACGGTACTTCAGGCGGAACTGTTTTGGTGAAGGATATTAATCCGGGTGCAAATAATGGTACAATGAGTTTTTATTCGGAGGTGTATACAGCCTCTTTGGGTGATACATTATATTTCCGTGCGGATGATGGCACCGGTGGTGGTTATCAGTTATGGTTGACAGATGGTACAACAGCAGGAACAATTAAGGTCTCTGCTGTTCCTAATGGTGTAGATGCATATAATCCTTTTCCTGTTAGTGACGGTAAAGTTTATATCAGCAATTTCTATGAGTCCATCTATTATGCGTATGACCCGGCAACCGGAGTTTTTGGTTCAACCAACTATCCTTCATTCGGCTATTTTCATTCTGCAGGGAATAAAAATATTTTCCTGAATGGTATTGAGTATTATGCAGCAAAGGATACGTTGTTTGGTGCCGAAATATGGAAAGCAGATGGTTTGTTGAATGGTGTTTCTAAATTGCAGGAAACACATCTGGTGAATAACTGGACATCCGGGCTTACGCAAGGTTTCAATTCTATTTTCGGCGCTGTGAATGATAAAGTCATATTTACCCTTGCGCGAAATCCATATGGCGCCGGGGTGCCATTGTTTGTATATGACTCTTCTACTCCATTTACCTGTCCTGCTCCTGGGGTGATTGTGCCGGTACCTTTCAGTAATTCCGCCTTGCATCTGGTGTGGAATAGGCCGGAGGATGCAGAAGGATATGAAGTGCGCTACAGTAAAGTGGGTACATCAAACTGGACGACTGATTCGGTAGGCAAAAGTTTTCACTTCATAGCAGGCTTGGATAGTGGTGCAGATTATAGAATTCAGGTGCGTGCATGGTGCAGCGGTGCATGGACTGCATGGTCTGATACAGTTTTATACAATACGCTATTTGAAGATGTAGATTATATAACGGATATTCTCGCAGAAAGAGATGAAGATAGTACTGTTGTGCGTTTGTATTGGCTGCGTTCGCCATATGTTTCGCAGTTGCAATTTCGTTACCGCCCCGTTGGTACTACAACATGGCAATACAGCAATAGTGTGAATGGTTATAAGCGCATCACCGGACTCCAGCCGAATACATTTTACGAGTATAACTGGAGGGAAAATTACCAGGGTTCCTGGGCGCAATGGTCATTTAGTTCGTTTTACTTTGTAACAGGCGGACAACTTTCAACCGGAATTTCTTCCATCGGTGAGTTATCTCCAAGGTTGAAGATATTCCCAAACCCAACTGCACGTTATATTGAGCTGACCGGTATGGATCTAACGGATGTGCCTTACCGAATTTATGATAAAGCTGGCAAATTAGTAATTAGCGGAAGGTGTGTTCAGAATTCACTTGATGTTTCTATACTAAAAGCCGGAAACTATTCCTTGCTGGTTGAAATGGACGGGAAGTACTTTTCTGCCCCTTTTATCGTGATCCGCTGAGTGATTCCCATCATAGAAGTCTGCTGTTAAGCGTCTTTCGCTTATCTTTGCAGTAAATTCTATTCCCTTGTCAGACTTACAACTTGTTATCTCCACTTACGCCGGCCTTGAAGAAGTCCTTGCGAAAGAACTGCAAACACTCGGCGCCCGGGATATTGAAGTGCATACCCGTGCTGTTTCCTGTACCGGTGATAAGGGTTTTATGTACAAAGCCAACTTCTCATTGCGCACTGCATTGCGTGTGATGGTAAAAGTAGAAGCTTTTGAAATTAAGGATGGGAATGACCTCTACAATGGAGTAAAGCAGATTGACTGGTCTAAATACATGACGGTCGATCAATCGTTCGCTGTTCGATGTGTGCTTACCTCTAATATTTTCGATAATAATCTCTTTCCTGCGCTGAAGGCAAAAGATGCGATTGCAGATCAGTTCAGAGAGAAAACAGAAAAACGTCCGAATGTCGATCGGGAGAAACCTGATCTGGAAGTGAGTCTTTTTATTCATCGGGAGCAATGTCAGGTTTTATTGAATTCAAGTGGTCCTTCATTGCATTTGCGCGGTTATCGGGTGGATGTGGATAAGGCGCCGCTGAGTGAAGTACTAGCTGCTGGGATAATCATGCTGAGCGGATGGGAGCCGCATATTCCATTGGTAGATTTTATGTGTGGTTCGGGTACAATTCCCATTGAGGCGGCATTGATGGCGGCTAAAATTCCTCCGGGTACATTCAGGGAGTATTATGCTTTTGAGAAGTGGATCGATTTTGAGCCGGAGCTGTTTGCGTTGATTCGTGAAAAACAAATGGAGCGGATTGTTGATACGGAAGTGCGGATTTTTGGTAACGAACTCAATAAATGGGTGCTGGAGAAAGCAAGGGAGAATGTGGAGAAAGCCGGAGTGGAAGATATGGTGCAGTTAAACCTTGGTGATTTCAGAGAGTATAAACACGAGCTGAAACGGGGTGTGGTGATTATTAATCCTCCGTATGGCGAAAAATTGAAGGTGGAAGATGTTGAGGAGCTGTATGGTGCAATTGGTACACAGTTGAAACACCATTATCCCGGATTTAAAGCATGGATTTTTACTGGAAGTCCCGAAGGTGCGAAGGCTATTGGTCTGCGTCCTAATCGTCGTATTAAGCTTTTTAACGGACCTATTGAATGCCGTTTGCTGGGATATGAACTGTTTGAAGGGAAAAAGAGTGAACGCTATTTAAAAGAGCAGTAATTACTAAACATTTCATTAGTGGAGTTTATACCTGGGAAAGATGATCAGGTATGCTGCAGTTTTTCTACTGCTTGTAATTCCTTTTTTTCAATCAACCCTGAGATTATCCAATAAAAAAAGGCTGTCCGTGAAGACAACCTTTTTTATATGTAGGGGTTCTGTGGAAATCAATATTTCTCGAGGATGTTTGCATCAACGAGAATACGTCCGCAATGTTCGCAAACGATGATCTTTTTCCGTTGACGAATATCCAACTGACGCTGTGGTGGGATCTTGTTGAAGCAACCACCGCATGCATCACGGGTGATACTTACTACTGCCAAACCATTGCGTGCATTGTCACGGATGCGTTTGTATGCAGTGAGTAAACGCTCTTCAATTACATCTGATGCCTTGTTGGATTCAGCAGACAATTCCGCTTCTTCTTTTTCTGTTTCAGCAATGATGGAATCAAGTTCGTTCTTCTTGTTCTGCAAATCAATCGTGCGCTCCTCAAGTGTCTTTTCAGATGCTTCGAGGATGAGTTTTTTCGCAGCCAGGTCAGCAGTGTGTTCTTTAATACGCTTTTCACACAACTGAATCTCCAGTTGCTGATATTCGATTTCTTTATTCAGAGAATCAAATTCGCGGTTGTTCTTTACGCTGCCTTGTTGTCCCTGGTATTTTTTGATCAACGCCTGTGCATCCTTAATGGTCTGCTTGCGGGTTTTGATCTGATCATCTAATGCTTTTGCCTCCTCAGAATAATTGTTGATTCGGGTCTGTAATCCTGTCACTTCATCTTCGAGATCACTTACTTCCATTGGAAGCTCTCCGCGGGTGATGCGGATTCTGTCGATCTGGCTGTCGATTTGTTGCAACTGGTAAAGAGCCCGGAGTTTGTCTTCGATTGTGTTGTCACCTTTGTCGATGTGTCGTACAATCGGAGTTTCCTTCTTTGGGGCTTCCGCAACCGTAGTTTCTTCTTTGGATGTTGATTTTTTTGCAGCCATGCTTAGCGGTAATAAATGGGATTGGTGTTTGTTTCCGTGAAACGGACCGCAAATGTAGTGAATTTTTGCCGGATATACTCGGTGAGGAGGTCGATTGTAAATTGTTCACTTTCAAAGTGTCCGATATCGGCGATGATTATTTTCCCGTCAGCGTCGAAGAATTGATGGTATTTGAAGTCGCCGGTGATGAAAATATCGGCTCGTTGACGGATGGCATCGTTGAGGAGGAAACTTCCTGATCCTCCGCATATTGCAACAGTTTTAATGTGGGGCGTTACAAGCTCCGTATGACGTACAACAGGTGCTTTCATCGATTTTTTAAGGTGGTCGAGAAAGGCTTCCGTGTTCATGGATTCCTGTAACTCTCCGATTAACCCGGCTCCGATATTATCGTATTGATTGTCAAGTGTATAAATGTCGTAAGCGATTTCTTCGTAGGGATGCGATTGTCGTAAAGCCTGCATGACCTTTTGCTCTTTCCACTGGGGGAAGATGGTTTCTATGCGGGTTTCCGGTTCAGTATGAGGTGTTTCTGCTTTTCCGGCAAAGGGTTGTGTGTCTTTTCCTCCCTTAAATGTGCCTTCGCCGGTGCTGTTGAAGCTGCAGTCACTATAGTTGCCGATGTTTCCTGCACCTGCCTGAAAGAGTGCTTCTCTTACTTGAGCTGCCTGGGCATAGGGGACAAACGTGACGAGTTTGCGGAGTTTGCCTTGTTGGGGTTGTAGTATTCGGGTGTTTTGTAGTCCTAGTTTCTCGGCAAATCGGGCATTTACTCCTTCGCGGACATTGTCCAGGTTGGTATGGATGGCGTAAATGGCGATGTTGTTGCGGATGGCTTTGATGATGGTGCGCTCAATGTAGTTGCGGCCGGTGAGTCGTTTGAGTCCGCTGAATACAATCGGATGATGGGCAATTACAAGGTTGCATCCGTGGGCGATGGCTTCGTCGAGTACGGCTTCTGTGGAGTCGAGACAAACAATGGCGCCGGTGATGTCCATGTCGGGGCTGCCGGTTAGAAGTCCTGCATTGTCGTATGATTCCTGTAAAGAGGGCGGTGCGAGCTCTTCGAGGTGTTGGAGGATGGTGGAAAGTTTGAGCATAGTTTCTGTTGGGTCAAATTTAGTGAAGGCACTGATGTATTATCATTTATTTTTGACCCATGCGCCGATTACTTCTTCCTTTCTCCTGGCTGTATGGTGGAATCATCCGTTTGCGGAATGCTGCCTTCGATGCCGGTGTGCTGAAATCGACGGGTTTTGAGTTTCCGGTGATCGTGGTGGGGAACCTTTCGGTGGGTGGTACAGGGAAGTCGCCGCTGGTCATGTTTCTGGCCGGGGAGCTGTCGAAGAAGTATAAGCTGGCGATTTTGAGTCGCGGTTATGGCCGTTTGACTAAAGGATATCTTTTGTTGGATAAATCTTCTACCGCTCGTCAGGGTGGAGATGAACCTTTGCAGTATGTGCAGGCTTTGGAGAATGTTCAGGTAGCAGTGTGCGAGGATAGGGTGGAAGGGATTCGTCGGTTAAAAAACGATTTCCCGGATATCGATGTGGTGTTGTTGGATGATGCTTTCCAGCATAGACAAGTGAAGGGTGGACTGAATATTCTGCTGACGGATTTTAGTCGTCCGTTTTTCCGTGATGCGATGCTGCCGGCCGGCGATTTGCGTGAACCTGTCGCCGGAAAAAAACGGGCCGGTATTATAGTGGTGACGAAATGTCCTGCAGATATCTCTCCTGCAGATCAGACTTCATGGCGTGAAAAAATCAAACCGGATCATAAACAGTCACTGGTGTTTTCGTATATCCGTTACCGTGAGCCTCTGCCTTTGTTTGAAGGAGCAAAAAATGTTGCGCCGGACCGGAATGCTGCAGTGATGATGTTGTGTGGAATTGCTCGTCCGGAGCCGTTGCAGCAGCATTTGGAGTCGATGTTTTCTTCTGTTGTAGCGAAAATCTTTCCCGATCATTATGATTTTTCGGTAGCGGATGTGTTACGGCTGAAGCAGGAGTTTTTGAAGTTGCAGCAAAAGGATCCGCAGGCAGTGTTGATAACGACCCGAAAAGATGCAATGCGTTTCCAACAGGCGGAACTGAAGATGCATCTGGAAGACCTTCCGTTTTTTGTCATCGATATAGCTCCGGGATTTATCGGTCAACAGGAGGAGCTGTTCCTGTCGAAGATAAATTCATTTTTGGCGGGACATTGATTTTTTTTTGCACACGCGTGACGTTCCGTTCGGAGATTTCGCTCTATCTTTAGACAGCCCTAATGAACAAAACTATGATCAGGAATATTACCCGAAATTTATTGTCCGTGGCTTTCGGACTTCTCTCTTTAAATGTCTCAGCTCAAACATATGATGCTCAGAACATATCTCTCCATGCGAACTGGAATGATTCTACTATCGTTGCTGAGCCATTTTATGGTATCCGGTACAATGGTATTTGGGGCTGGGCTGATGGTCTCGGTCGCGAATATGCACTGATTGGTGCTACCAATGGCGTTCATGTGGTGGACGTAACCAATCCGACCAATCCGGTGAGAGTGGATTTCGTTCCTGGCCGCCGTTCAGGATGTATCTGGAGAGAAATCAAGACCTACCAGAATTATGCTTACCTGATCAGCGATGATAATTCTCCTAACAGTTTCCAGATTATCGATCTTCAGTATCTGCCGGATTCAGTGTCGGTTGTATATGATAGTGATTCGTTATTCGAGCGTGCCCATACCTTGTTTGTAGATGGTGATCGCCTCTATTGTGGCATCGTGAAGGGTGGTTTGATCAATGGGCAATCCTCCATGTCTGTGTATAGTTTGTCAAATCCGGTAAATCCATCCTTCCTCCGCGACCTCGATACTGATTTCCCGACCTTGCTGAACAATCAACAGGTGCATGATATGTTTGTAAAGAACGATACTGTTTATGCTTCCTGTGCCTTCGATGGCTTGTTTATTTTCCGGTATAATCCAGTTGGGAATAATTACACGCAGTTGGGCTCTATTACCTTGTATCCGCAGCAAGGCTATAACCACAGCAGCGCATTAACGGCCGATGGAAATACACTTGTATTTATGGATGAGGTACCTACAGGATTAGCATGTAAAGTGATGGATGTTTCTGATTTCAGTAATCTGACCATTACGTCTACTTTCCAGAGTAATGTAGGTCCAACACCTCATAATCCGTTTATGGTTGAAAATACCTGCTATATTGCCTATTATCAGGATGGATTGCAGGTGTATGATGTAAGTAATCCTGCCTTACCGGTTAGAGTTGGCTATTTCGATACACAATACCAAACACCAATGGGTGGACCATATACGGGACAGTCGTATTCAGGTGCATGGGGAGCTTATCCTTATTTACCTTCCGGAAATGTATTGGTTTCGGATATGCAGAACGGTTTATACGTGTTGGATGTTAGTCAGATTACTACCGCTTTAAATGAGGTAAAAGAGGCGCAAAGCCTGCGTATCTGGCCAAATCCGGCAGAGGCAAATGGTGTGGTGCAGATTCAATTGCCCGAAGGTGTAAAAGGAACATTTAACTATCGTTTGTCAGATTTATCCGGTCGTCTGATGGCTTCGGGTTCATTCAACGGAGTCCGTTTCGAGCTGAATACGGATGAGTACTCTTCCGGCATGTATACAATCAGTGTGGAGAATCAGGACGGACTTCGACTGATTGAAAAACTGATGGTGCGCTAATTCTTATGATTTCCCAGTAGTGTCTTTACAACGGGTTCGTCGCCCGGTGAGAACTGGTATGCGGTTAATTCATCTACCTTGACCCATTCAATACGGTCGTGATCCTGCAATTCGGGTTTACCGGAGAGATGTTGGCATTTGAAGAAGAGAAAGTGTATCGTTCGGGTGGGGTAGTGAAAAAGATAATCGGAATAGAGTGCATCTATTGATATCTCCAGGCCTAGCTCTTCCTTTATTTCACGAAGGACAGCCGATTCCGGATCTTCATTTTCTTCCACCTTTCCACCCGGAAACTCCCAAAATCCGGCCATTGATTTCCCGGCCCGCTTTCTGGCGATCAACATGCGGCCATCAGCACTGTAAATAATGGCAGCAACTACTTTGAGCGGATTGGAATTCATTCACGTAAATATATTAATTAGTGGCTGTTTTCCATTGGTGAGTAGATCAATACCATGTAAAAACACGAAAGGCTCCTTTTGGGAGCCTTTCGTATGCAAGCAGTAATTAAGGTTTAACTTAATTAGATTAAGATTAATTAATATTAGTTAGTTTTTACGATGCGGGTAACAGTAGTTTTGTCACCTTGCTGTGCAGTTACGAGGTAGATACCGTTGTTCAGGTCTTTACCGAATTCCATTGTACCAGCCTGGCTATCGTAAGTGAAGTTGTTCACCAAACGACCAGCAAGATCAGTTACACGAACATCAACTGTAGCATTTTCATCGAACCCACGAACAACCATGTAGAAGGAAGCAGCAGATGGGTTAGGGAAGATAGCTGAAGTGATTCCGTTTTCTACACGCGCTGTAGCTACACCGTTGTTATCTCCAGCTGCACGAGCAGGAACAACACCGATTACGCAAGGATCACCATAGCAATATGGAGTTCCGTCAACAACTGCACGTACACGAACCAGGTAGAATTTGTTTGCCTGAATAGCAGGAGCTACGTTAGCAAGGTTGCACCAGCGGCTGTTAGATACGTGTGTCCAGGTTACACCAGGAGTTGTTGTTTCTTCGAATTCGAATTCATACTGTGGAACACTCATGTAAGTAAGAACCAGACCAGACTTAATGCTGTCAGTTGGAGTAAGGCTCAGGTTACCGCAGAAGTTGTTCAACAACTCAGGCTGACGAACTGAACGAACTACAACACCAGGGTTAGTGAATGAACACTGACCACCATTCAATGTTACTGTAAGTGTAACAGTCTGTGTATCCAGAACTGCTCCGTTGCCAGAACCATCCATCAATACACTTACATTTTGTGTAGTAGCACCAGTAGACCAGGAGTAAGAGCTGAATCCAGGATCAGCAGCAAGGTCAATGAAGCCAGGCTGACAAACTGTGATTGGGCTCAATGCAGTGATTGCAGGCTGATATCCCTGATCGAATACTTCAACGTGTACAGTTGCACTTGTAGAAGTACTGCATGATCCAAATGAGTTAGTCACAGTTAATGTGTAGTCACCAGTTTGGTTTACAGTGATATTACGGGTAGAAGCACCATTGCTCCATGCATAAGAACTGAAGAACTGACCACCACCACCTAATAAGGTTGCAGATTGACCAGGACATACATTTACAGGACTTGGAGGATTGATAGTTGCGTTAGTCAGAGGAATAACCAGTAATGGTGTCCATGCACTACGAACGCGAACCTGTGATCCGTTTACAAATCCCCATACTGTAGCACGATAGAAACCGGACTGAGTAACAAAGATGGAAGAAGTAGTAGCACCATTACTCCACAAATAAGTAAGAGGCCCGTTTAAACCTGTCACCACAGCATCAAGCTTGGTGCCCGCGCACAGAATCGGTCCGGAAGGGACGATAGTAACACTTTGAGCCTGCACATTAGCGCTCAGGCTGGTTACCGTCAGAAATACGCCCAAGACGTACTTCCAAAAACCATTAGTAAGTTTAGTTGTCATATTTTGAATTAAGTTGATAGTTTATGGTTTGAACCCTAAATAAGGATTTTAGCAAATGTATGCATGAATAGCAATATCATGCAAGTGAAAGAAGAGGAAAAAATTGCTTTTTTCACGAATGAATTGTTAAAAGGTGTAAACAACTGTATTTGAGGGGTGAATTTTTTGAAAATGAGGTGAATATCAAATCGTCGTCCGCTACGTTGGAGCGTTTGAATGAGGTTGTTTTCATTTTCTGTAACATTGCAACTTCTACCTGAAAAGTCTGTAAAAACATCGTGCGAAAACGTCTGCTAAAATTCTGGTGCATCTATTTGTTGGTTCTTACAGCCATTAGTGCTGATGCTCAGCGATTTAATCTGAATTCTTTTTCGGTTTCTGATGGTCTTCCCGGAAATCAGGTGAATAAAATCCTCCAGGATAGAGTGGGAAGGCTCTGGATCGGGACAATGAGCGGTGGTTGTCGGTTTGATGGTAAGACGTTTACCCGTTTTGAACAGGGAAATGTTCTGTATAGTAATCCGGTTAAAACCATCTATGAAGATAAAAAGGGAAATATCTGGTTCGGTACGATCCGAAAAGGTTTGGTGAAATTTACAGGTACTGGTTACTTTACCTATTCAACCAACGATGGCCTTTTGAGTGATAATATCAATGCAATTTGTGAGGACGAAAAAGGGAATTTATGGGTAGGAACTTCGGAAGGTATCAGTCGGTTTGACGGGAAAAACTTCCAGAGCATTACCAATACACGCGGGTTGATTAACAATAACGTTTTTGATCTCATGCGCGACTCGAAAGGGCGTATGTGGGTGGCAACAATCGGTGGTGTGAGTATGTTCGATGGGAAAAAGTTCTTTAATTTTTCAACGGAGAACGGACTCTTAAATAATATCGTTTACTCTATCCGGGAAGACCGAAATGGCGAAATCTGGTTTGGTACTTATGAGGGCGTGAGTGTTTGGGATGGCCGGGTTTTTCGCAATTATTCTACTGAGCAGGGTCTCCCGAACGAACGGGTGGAAAATCTTACGCAGGATCATAATGGCCATTGGTGGGTAGGTACTTACGGCGGAGGATTGGCGAAATTTAAAGAGAACGCTTTTGAAGGTGTTAAACTGAGTAGCGATGTCAATAGCAATATTGTAAAATCCGTTATCGAAGACCGTGAGGGTAACTACTGGCTGGGAACATGGAATGGACTTTTCAAATACAACGGAGACCGTTTCGTGACTTATACCATCGATGACGGTTTATCAAATAATAATATTCTCTCGGTGTACCCTGATTCCGGTAATAGAATCTGGTTCGGTACTCTTATGGGCGGATTGAATTATTTTGATGCTACCGGATTTCATACTGTCAAAGCGAATGAAGGGCTGAAAAGCAATAATATCTGGTGTATTAACCGCGATCGTCAGGGGTATATATGGTTTGGGACTACGAATGGCCCGGCACGATATAATCCGGCGAAGGATGAATTTCAGGCGATGTATCCCGGACTTAGTAGTCTGATTGTTTATGCATTGTTGCAGGATAAATCCGGTGCATACTATTTCGGAACCGATAAAGGGATTTTTAAATATAGTGGCGAACAACTCTCACGGATAGGCATTACCGAAGGTTTGTCGAATGATAAAGTACGGGTGTTGTTCGAAGATGCACAAGGCGTTGTGTGGGTGGGAACGATGAAAGGATTGTTTTACCTCGATAATGGTAAAGCCATCAGTTTCGATGATGCTCACCGATTGCCGAAAGCGCTCATAACTTCCATTATCGATGATAAAAGAGGGAACCTGCTGATCAGTACCTATGATTATGGTTTAATTCGTTATCGTCCGGGAAATCAGGCTGCACCTGTAACACTCATCAATAAAAACTCTGGTCTCAATAATGAGAAAATTCTCTTTAATTACATCGATAAACAAAACAGATTGTGGTTGGGTACATCCGATGGTATCGACTATGTTGACTGGAATAATTATCTCGAAGAAGGAAAAGTAAAAACGATTCACTACGATAAAAGTAATGGCTTTGTCGGGGTAGAGAGTAATGCGGCCTGTGAGGATATCTATGGTAACATATGGTTTGCGACAGTGAACGGCGCTATTCGTTACAAGCCTGAAGCAGGGGAGTTGCCGGTGACACTTCCATTGGTATCCATCAGCAATATTCAGCTTTTTCTCGAAAACGTAGACTGGAAAAAGAATAAAACCAAAGTGGACGACAATACCGGGCTCCCAATCGATCTGGTCTTGCCACATAACAGCAATCACCTCAGTTTTATCTCCAGTGCTATCTATCTCACAGCGCCGGATGAAGTGCGATACCGCTACATGTTGGAAGGCTTCGAGGAGAACTGGTCGCCACCAACCCGAAACGGTACTGCCAGTTATTCCAATATTCCTCCGGGTTCGTATATTTTCAAAGTACAGGCCAGCGTGAACAACAAAGACTGGAGTGTACCGGTAACCTATAGTTTCACTATCCGGCCTCCAATCTGGAAAACTCCTTTCTTCTATTTGCTCTATGTGGTAGTTGGTGCAGGTTCAGTATTGCTGGCATATCGGGTACGAACAAGATCTCTCCGCCGCAGTCAGGAAATGCTGAAGCGGAAAGTTGAAGCCCGCACCCGTGAATTGCAGGCCAAAAACCTCGAGTTGGCTAAACTTTCACTCGTAGCATCGGAAACGGATAATGCCGTTATGATCTTCGATGAACATCTGGAACTGGAATGGGTGAATACCGGTTATACAAAAATGACCGGCTTCACACTGGAAGAAACACGCAAAGGACGCGGTGCTACACTTCAGACATTGACCACCAATCAGGATGTTTTAGATCATCTGGATGAATGCATTAAGATGAGAAGGTCTTTTATTTACGAGTCGGAGATTGAGCATAAGAACAAGCAGAAGCGATGGGCGTCATCCACATTAACCCCCATCCTGAATGAAGCCGGACAACTGAAAAATATTGTCGTTATCGATACTGATATCACACTCCGGAAACATATGGAAGAGCAGATCCGTGAAGCATTGGAAGAGAAAGGGCTGTTGCTGCGAGAGATCCATCACCGTGTGAAGAATAATCTACAGATCATCATTAGTCTGTTCAACCTTCAAACCAGTTATGTAACAGATGACAATGCCTATAAAGCACTGAAAGAAGGGCAGGACAGGATCAAAAGTATGGCCCTGATCCACGAACGGTTTTACCAGACCGACGGACTCTCCCGTATAGACTTCGACGACTACATTAAACGGCTGGCAGAGAACCTGATGCAATCTTTCCGGCTTAATGCTTCCAAAGTTTCGTTAGTCATCCATGCCGAAAAAATCTCCCTCGATATTGATACCGCAGTACCTTGTGGACTGATCATCAACGAAATTGTATCCAATTCGCTCAAACATGCGTTCAAAGGCGACCGGAAAGGGGAGATTCTCATCGAATTAAAACAAACCGAACCGGATAAATTCCTGCTCATCATCGGTGATAACGGAGTGGGTATGCCCGAAGGCTTTACCCTTGAAACATCCGATTCACTGGGAATTCAACTCATCCAGGCATTAACCGACCAACTGGAAGGAAAAATGCTTGTTGAAAATGAACCTGGTAATGGAGTAAAATATATTATTAATTTTAGCCGCATAAGTTAAACCTGACCTCGAATGACTAAAACCCGAATTCTTGTTGTAGAAGACGAAAGTATTGTTGCCAAGGATATCCAGAAATCACTGGAGAAACTGGGCTATGAAGTTCCTGCAACTGCCTCTTCCGCTGCTGCTGCCTATGAAAAACTGGAACAAGTACAGCCTGATCTGGTATTCCTCGATATTAAGTTAAAAGGAGAGGAAGATGGTATTCACATTGCTGAACATATCAAGGAAAAATACAATATCCCGGTGATCTTCCTTACTTCTTATGTTGATCAGGAAACCCTTGATCGCGCGAAAGTAACGGAGCCCTATGGTTATATCGTGAAACCATTCAATGAGTCGGATTTGAAAACGACGGTTGAAATGGCACTCTTTAAGTTCTCCCGCGACCGTGAAGTGCGCGATAGTCAGCATCGTCTGGCCAACGCATTGGCGAAGGTGGAAGAAGCGATTATCGTAGTAGATACTGATGGACGTGTAACCTACCTCAACGAAAGGGCAGAGAATATGCTGGGTTATTCCAGTGCTACCGCTGCCGGTTTGGATGCTTTCGGCCTGTTTGTGATTGAAGAAGAAGGTGGTGTTACTATGCGCAAGGATGAATTGATGGCGAAGATGAAAAAGGATGAAGTATGGTCGAGCAGCGATTGTTTTATTATTGTGAAACGTGATAATAGCAGCATCGGAGTTTCTGTTGCCGCGAGTCCGGTTCATGATGAAAAAAATCAGTTTTTAGGATGTGCGATCGTGATTGCCGATAAACAATCTGAAGCTGCTAAACCCGCTCCTGAAAATGTTGTTCAGGCTACTTTCCTCGATAATCAGGTGATCCAGAATTCATTCTTTGTGAAGAAAGGATCTATGCTCGTGAAAGTATATCTCGACAATATTCAGTGGATTCAGGCAATGGATAACTACGTGATTATTCAGACAACCGCTGATCAGTTTGTGATTCACTCGACTATGAAGGATATTGAGGTGAAATTACCTACCACCAAGTTCCTGCGTGTGCATCGTTCATACATAATTCCAATCGATAAAATTAATGTACTCGATGAGAATACAGTGTTGATTGGTGATAAAACAATTCCGATAGGAAAATCATATAAAGAAACCTTCATGGCACGACTCAACTTTTTATAGTCGTGGATATAATAAAGTACAATCAGCAGGCATGGGACGATCTTGTGAAAAAAGGAGATCGATGGACCTTGCCTGTTGCTGAATCGGATATTGAGAAGGCGCGTTCCGGCAAACCTGATTTGATTTTAACGCCGAAAAAAATTGTTCCGCATGAGTGGTATCCAGTTTTAAAAGGAGCAAATGTGCTTGCTTTGGCATCAGGTGGAGGACAACAAACTCCTTGTCTGGCTGCTGCAGGAGCTAAGGTGACGGTTTATGACTTATCTGCTGAACAGCTAAAGCAGGATGTTCTTACCTGCGAGAAATTCGGATTGGAAGTTCAGGCTATTCAAGGCGACATGATGGATATGTCAGTGCTTCCTTCTGATAACTATGATTTCATTTTTCATCCCTGCTCAAACTGCTTTGCACCCGATCTCGCACCCGTTTGGGCTTCCTGTGCACGTGTTATGAAGAAGGGTGGAGTTATTATGTGGGGATTCACGAAAGCAGAAAGTATGCTGTTGTACAAAGATCCTTCCACCAATGTGTATACATTGAAATATAAGATGCCGTATTCTGATACACATTCACTCACAGAGGAAGAACGATCAGTTTATACCAATAACAACGAACCATTGATATTCGGACACTCACTCGAAAATCAGATTTCCGAATTGTTGAAAAATGGTTTTGTACTCACTGATCTTTTTGAAGATAACTGGGGTGGTGATGATCCCATGGATGCGTATTTTAACGCATTCGTCGCCTGCAGGGCAATCAAACTCTAATTAGGCCTTGGGCCTCACGCTTCACGCCTCACGCCTCAAGCCTCACGCCTCAAGCTTCAAGCTGGTAGTTCGCTGCCGATTGCCAGTAGCCAGCAGCCAGCAGCCTGTAGCCAGTGTCGGTGCCTGAAATACGTTGACCGTTTTAAAAGATGAAAAAATCTTTAAAACGATAGAAAATGGCAAGAAAAGAACAATTCACATTAAGTCAGGAAGACCGTCGTCGTCGGGTTTTC
>JAGOJO010000026.1:0-12454 GCA_017995075.1 Bacteroidia bacterium
TAAATTAGGTTGACCGTTTTTAGTTGATTTTTGGTCAACCTATATCAGGGACGGTCAACATTGGGTTACCTGATATTCGGATAGTTAATTGGCCACATCTTTTTTACAGGTTGAACCGGTCATAAAAAAAGCAAGGCAGGAATGTTCCTGCCTTGCTTTTTTTATGAGAGGATTTTTGATGCTTAATACACCACTAATTTCTCTCTGAACGCATTTCCGTTTTGAGTAACCTCTGCCTGGTAGATACCTGAAGGAAGTGTAGAAATGTCGATCGTGTTTAGACCATTAGTTAACTGTTGTGTGGAAATTAATCTTCCTGCTGCATCAAAGAGCTGAAGGTTGGCGTTTCCTGATTCAGTAAGTTTTACTGAGAGAACATCATTGGCCGGATTTGGATACAGGGAAATCATTCCATTGCTGAGTTCGTTGATGCCGGTAGTAACGTCAACGGTTACCTGTACTTTCGGACTTACACATGTCAATCCGGTTTTGGATACTTTCCAGTCGTAGAAGTAATAGTAGTACTGTGCACCAAAATCATTTCCGGTAATGGAAATAACGTTGTTGATGGTGTAGGGATAATTTACACCCTGCGCATGTCGCTTTAAACGTGGATTGGCATTTCCCCAACCTGCGATGGCGATGTTGGCTGAATCGTTGGTGGTGAGGTGGTAATCAACTCCCGGTACGAGGTTAAAGTTCAACGTGACAACTTGTGAATCAGGTTGAATGAGTACATCCTGGTATTGAATGAGGTTGTTTGCTCCGTCATATAATTCGATGCGACGTGTGCCTGCTACATCAGTAAATACTTTCACTGTTTGCAGTACACATTCATCCAGTACATCAAAGTAAACATTGGCATTGGTTGTAGTTCCTGTGCTGTATACGTTTGTACCTTCGGTGGTGAACTCTCCTAATGTGTAGTTGGCAGCGTTGTATGTTTCGCTGTTCTCTACCCAATAGCTGGTTTGTGTTGTGAGGAATGGTGTAGTGAAGCTGCTGCCGGTTGCAATTGGTGTGGTGGCTGCAATGTCATCGTACCAGTTGATGTCGGTTCCTGTTGCTGTTAATGTGGCGGTGCCGGGTGCTGTGAGGGCGACATTCTGTGTTACAGGAGCTGCTACCTGATGAACAACTACATCAATGATGTTGGAGGTAAATACTCCGCAGTATCCTTGTACGCTGAGTGAATAACTTCCGGATTGATTCACGGTGATATTATTCGTAGTGGCACTGTTCGACCAGTTGTAGTTGGTAACGTTGCTCGCAACAGAATTCAAATCAACAGATGATCCGTCGCAAAGTTCGAGATCTCCGCTGGCTATAATCGTTGGAGTTTGGTCAGGATTTTCTTCGATGATCAATGTGCGGGAAATGGCCGGACAATTCGAAGTGTCGGAGATCAATACTCCATATTCTCCTCCTGCAGTAATCACCAGCGATTGCGCAGTGCTATTGTCTGTCCAGAGGTAATTGAAGCCCGGATCAGCAGTGATCGTTTGTGTAGTGCCTGTGCAGATGAACAGCTCCGGCAGACTATAACTGATACCTGCATTCGGTGATACACATTCGTTCTCAACTACGCGGATGAACTGATCAACTACCGGATTGTAAATGGTCTGGCTGATGCCGCTGGGGAAATCCACAACTATAGAATCAATCACTGTTGCAGCGCCGAGTCCGAAGTGTAACATTGCTGAGTTGCAGGTTCCATAGTTTTCTCCGGAACGTACTTCGCGGATCTGTGTGCCCCATGCTCCGTAAATACGTGCACGTGCTCCGATGGCTCCTTTGTTGCTGATAGTTCCGAGTAATTCAAGTGTTAAGAAGTGATAACCATTGGAAGAGTTGTTCATCCAAAGGGCATCGTCAATATTCGTTGGGTTGTTGTAAATAGTTCCGTAGCTGGCGTAGAGATCAATCTTTCCATCATGGTTGAGATCTCCTGTAGCAAAGGACAACATGTCGTTGTTGTCGAAGAGGCCGAGGACTTCAGTGAATGTTTTATCACCGTTGTTATGATAGTAACGGTGTGTTGATCCTGTAATGAGGAGATCAGCATAACCATCGTTGTCAAAATCTTCAATGATACTTTCGATAGGAGTGATATCTGTTAAGTCAATGCCGGTGCTGGCAGTGATGTCAGTATAATGTCCGGTGCCGTCATTTTCAAAAATCTGACTGTTGTTGTCGTGGTTGGTGATGAGGATGTCTAAGTCACCATCGTTGTCAATATCTCCGAAGGATGAAGTCCAGCTCTGCCATGATACGTCAATTCCATAAGCAGCTGCGCTCTCTGTAAAGTTGTTGGCACCATCGTTTACAAACATCACGTTGATGCGTCGTGCATCGTTGGTGTCATTCACACCCTGGCGACATTTTGCAATGTATAAATCCAAATCGCCGTCGTTGTCAAAGTCTGTCCATACTGAACCGTAGTTTCCGCTGTCGTCAGAAGAGGTAACGTCGAAGTTGATCGTGGTCATTGATTCAGTGAGTAATCCGGCTCCGTCATTCATGAAAATATGACTGGCTGCATTGTCGTCGCAGGCGAAGAGGTCGATCCAGCCATCGTTGTTGAAATCAGCGAAGGTCATGTTCTGTACAAAGAAACCACTGTTGGGAATCGATACCAGCGATGCACCTGTTCCGGTGGAGTTGGTCATGAGTAATCTTACGGCCGGACCATAAGCTCCCGCTGCGATGTCCATGTATCCGTTGTGATCGATGTCGGCTACGCTCATTCCCCAGGCCCATCCTCCGCTAGTGCTGAAGGTGCCGAGTGTAATTGATTGGAAGGTGTTGTTGGTGCGTTGTACTTCTACAATCACCGTTCTTCCGTCGTCGAGTCGGATAACGTCATCGAGTCCGTCGAAGTTCCAGTCAGCGATGGCCACACAGTTTCCGGAGTGGATGCCTGTGTTGCTGAACTTCGTGTTTTGTTTTTTGAAACTCACTTGTGCCTCTGCGCTAAGGGTGAAGAGCAGACAGGCACCAATGAAAGCGTATAGCTTTTTCATGTGGTAGGTATTTGTTGGTGTGTTATTTACGGATGACTTTTTTGAGCAGTTTTTCGCTGCCATTGGTGATGACAAGATAATAAACTCCGGCGATATCCGGTAGTTTCATTTGCAGAGTGCTGGCAGATCGTATTACCTGGCAGTTAAAGCGTTGTCCGGCAGCATTGTATACATCAATCCGGGCGGTAGATGGCAGGTTGCGGATGCGGATATTCCCGTCGCTGGTGGGGTTTGGACTAATGGAAATCCCCTGTTCCGCTGCTATCTGGCCGGTACTTACCGGAATGTTGAGGTTGAAGAGTGTGTCTGCGGCTACGAGTACAGGCTGCTTGTTGGCATTGGCATACATACTGAGAAATGTATCGATGGCAGCTGAACTGTAGGTCTGCATTTCAGTGAGGAATCCCGGTGGGAGTGTCTGGTAATATACATGTGCATACACCGTTAAATCTCCACTGTATCCGTCGAGCGGGAGATGGTAATGAATGATATCTTGTCCGCTTCCTTCCAGTGTGTTGATCTTGTTGAAGTCGTCGTCGTTGAGGGCGTCTCCAACAATTTTTACAGTGTCATAAACTGCATGCTGTGTGGTGAATCCTGCGGGTGGAATCCTGTTGTCTTTGAGATGTACAAATCCTCTCTCGAGTACTGTTGTGCGGTCGCCGTTGACATCTCCCATGGCCATTTCATATACCTGTGTCTGGCTGCTGCTGTTGATGATGTTGTAGTGCGGCTCGAGTTGTGGATTTATGTTCTGTACTTCGAAGTCGGGTGTGAATATTCCGGAGGCAAACAAGGTGTCGCCATTTGGTTTCAGTGCGATGAATTGTACTACAGCTCTGCGGGATGGATAGCCGCTTGGGAATTTATGTCCTGCTTTGTTGACAAGTCGAACACTGAAGTATGCTGTGTCTGCTGCTGATGAATCAAACAGTGTGTAACTGTCGAGTGTCTGATGGCGGAGTAAATCCGTATTTGCTTTGAGTGTAGAGTCGAAGTTTTTATCGGGTGCAGATACACCAAGCGATACTTTGTTGTCCTTGATGAGTTGTACCATGAAGGAGTTGGCGCCGGCGAAGGTGTGGAGATTGAATGGTGTACGTCCGGGCAATGCGGTATATCCGTTGGCAATCTTTATCGGATCTTCAATCTTCGGCATATGGCAGGTCTGGCAGGTAGACTGAATGACCGTAGGATAGTCGGAGTTGAGGTATTCGTGGTAGGTGGCTTGTTCTATGAAGGTGGTGCCGGTTGGAACGCCATTGAGGTCAACAGCATTGCTGATCAGCGTATGGCAGGGTGAGCAGGCCTTGCTTTCGCCGAGATGTGGTCCATAGGAAGGAGTGAGGCCAACATAAAGTTGCATCGGTCCAACTAATGGTCCGAAGAATGGGCCGTAAACCACACGGTTGGTGTCGTAAGGTATCTGTCCGGTGAAGAGTGTGCCGAGCGATGTTGAATCCTTGATGCCATGGCAACTATGACAGGATACACCCGATTTTCCGAGTGAATCGAGTTCAAGATCTTCAATGGTATAATGTGTGGCACCTTTGTACATGGCGGTGTAATGTCCGAGTGGAGCATGGCAGGAAGTACAGAGTGTCTGCAACTCGAGCGAGTGTGCGGTGTCGGTTAAAATCTCGTGACTCACTTTGGCTCTCCAGAATGGATCAACACCGGCAAGTCCCATCATAGATGTTTCCCAGTCGTCGTAAAGGTTTACGTCCATTCCGCTGGCATCTACATTGGCGAGGGCAAGAGAGTCGAACCCGTGACAGCCTTTGCAGTTTTGTGGTAATGAGAAGTATTCTCCTGAGTCGAGGGGAGGAGTGAAGTGTGATTTAAAGAAGGAGATTTCTTCGGGTGAATGGAAGGCCTGCGAGGTTACTCCGGGCAGGGGATTCCGCAGCAGCAACACGGCGGCTACGAAACCGATAAATACAATAATCCTGGTTTTCATTTTGGCTACTGTGAAAATAGGGGAAGTGATTGAATTGGGTCTGTGATTCACTAAAAATAATAAAAACATTTTTCACAGGAAAGCATTTCTTCACCTTCGACGTGTTTTTTTATGAATTTCCGGGTTAAATCTCCTTTCCGGCTTCATTTTGCCAATAAAAAAACGGCAGCGAATATGTTCCGTTGCCGTTTCTGAGGAGCTTTGAGGAGATTATTTCCAGGGAGCCCAGTTATAGGTATTGATTTCCTTCACTGAATAGGTGAGGAGATCAATGCAGTTTTGAATATCGGTTTTGTCGGCCATCTCAATCACCTGATGAATGTGTCGGGTGGGAATGCTGATGGCTCCTGCAATTGCTCCGGTTTTTCCGTTGCGTTGGAGTCCGGCAGTATCAGTGCCTCCCGCAGGAAGAATTTCCGATTGCCAGAGGATTTTATGCTTGTCGGCTGTTTTGCGGAGGAAGTCTACCATGCGTGTGTCGCAGATAGTGCTGGAGTCCATGATTTTAATTCCTGCTCCTTTGCCCAACTCGGTTACCATCTCATACGGACGGGCGCCGGGTGTGTCAAAGGCAATGGTGGTGTCGAGGTTGATGCCGAAGTCGGGTTCGATATGGTGGGCGGCTACTCCTGCCCCGCGCAGACCAACCTCTTCCTGTACCGTGAAGGCGGCGTAGAAATCGTAAGGGATATTTCCTTTGAGTTTCCGTAATGTCTCCAGAAGGATGAATACCGAAACACGGTTGTCAATCGATTTGCAGTTTACGCAGTTGCCCATTTCTATAAGCTCACGCTGACGGGTAACCGGTGTGCCCACAGAAACGAGTTTCTCCACTTTTTTCTTCGGTAAGCCGAGGTCGATGAAGAAGTCCTGGATCTGCGGTGCTTTGTTGCGCTCTTCCGGACTCATCAGATGAATCGGTTTACTGCCCATCACACCAATAATATCCTCCTTGCCATGAACAATCACCCGTTGTGCTGTCAATGTTTTCGGGTCGAATCCGCCGAGTGTATGGAAGCGTAAAAATCCTTTGTCGTCGATATGCGTAACGATGAAACCAATTTCATCCATGTGAGCCGCCGACATTACTTTCTTCCGCTCACGGCCACGCCTTACCGCAGTTACGTTGCCCATTTTATCGATGCTGACTTCATCGGCAAGTCCTTTCAATTCTTTCAAAACCACTTCGCGTACGCGGTGTTCATGTCCCGGAGCGCCGGGAGTTTCACAAATCAGTTTTAAGAGTGCAATATTCATTTGTCAAATATAGTAGAAGTGGGAATGAAATAAAAGCGGAATTATTCGATTTTGGTTAGTTTAACGGTGTTGGCAGTGGCTCGTTCCTGCAGAGGAGTGGAGGCTACGTGCACCATATACTGTCCTTTCTCTACCAGTTTTTTCTCGATCAGGTATTTTTTAATGTCGGAGATGGTGGTGTCGGTGCTCTCGTATTTATCGTAGTAAAAACCACGTATGCCCCAAACCAGGTTGAGAGTGTTGAGCAAGGGTTTATTGTCGGTGAAGATGTAAATGAATCCTTTCGGACGATGCGATGAAATTTTAAATGCCGTCATACCCGAGTGCGTCATCGCCACAATCGATGCACCACCCGTTTGCCTCGACATCACCACTGCACTATGGCAGATATGTTCTGGAATGAAGTTTAACGAATCAGGGGTTGGTTTGAATTCGCGGTAATAAATACTATCCTGCGCCTCTACTTCATTGATGATTTTCTGCATCGCCGCTACTGTCTCCACCGGGAATGCACCCACTGATGTCTCCGCACTCAGCATCAACGCATCGGCTCCGTCAAAAACGGCATTTCCTACGTCGTTAGCTTCGGCACGGGTCGGACGATAATTCGTAATCATGCTCTCCATCATCTGTGTAGCGATGATCACCGGTTTCGCCGCCTCGTTGCATTTTTTCACTATCGATTTCTGGATCACCGGCACTTTTTCCATCGCCATCTCCACACCCAGATCTCCGCGCGCCACCATGATACCATCGCTCACCACAATGATTTCATCAATATTCCGCACTGCATCCGGCTTCTCGATCTTCGCAATAACTCGTGTCCGTTTATTCGCCGCCTTGATGATATTTTTCAACTCCACCACATCCTCCGGCTTCCGCACAAACGATAAGCCGATCCACTCGATATCATGTTTTAACGCAAACTCGAGGTCTTTTCGATCCTTCTCCGTCAAACTTGGCAATGAGATATCCGTATTCGGGAGATTCACCCCCTTACGCGACGAAAGCGGACCTCCATACACCACCTCTGTAAGGACCCGTTCATCCGGCAATATCTCCGCTACTTCCAGCGCAATTTTTCCATCGTCGACGAGTACAGTATCACCCACCTTCACATCGCGGTGGAAGTTATGGTACTTGATAAAAACCTCCTTCGATGTGCCCGGCACTTCCCGATGATTCAGGATCAACTCATCGCCTACTTTGAGCACGATATTTTTTTCTTCCAGGTCGCCGATGCGAATTTTCGGACCCTGCAGATCGAATAAAATCGCGATATGCGCATTCAGTTTTTTATTCAATGCACGAATGGTGAGAATCATCTGCTCCATCATCGCATGATCGCCATGGGAACTATTGATACGGCAAACATCCATGCCGGCATTAATCATGTTTTCAAGTACAGTTTCATTCATACTTGCCGGACCGATTGTCGCAACAATCTTGGTCCTGTTATAACGGGGAATAATCATTTCACGGGAGGTAATTTGGGTTTCTTCTCCTCGCCAAAAACAGGTTCGAGGAGTAAAAAGTTTTCCGCCGACTTCAATTCATGCGGATCTAATTCATTGGTACTACTCACTATGGCCACAAACCGGATACGACGTTCAAGATCATCGCAGCTCGTATAACGGCTCGGGTTTTTAATCACCAGAAAATAATCGGTCTGCTTCAGTTCCGGAATGAAATAGCCATGTGTTCCTTTATTCGCAATCAGGTAATATTCTTCCTCATCATCATTCAGTTGAAAGAACCAGGCGAAAGCCCCTGACGACCCTTTTTTCTCCAGCACCACCTCCAGGTCATCCTGACGTACTAAATTGAGGTTCAGCACTCTGTTTAGCTCAAAGCAGATGCGATAGTCCCGGTACGCACAAAAAATCCCAATCACGATGAAATCGTAATCCGGCACGAAGTCAAGGGTGAATGTCTGTTTTTTGGCCACGTATCAAAAGTAGAGAAGGGGTGATAGCTATAACGGTGATTTGCCTTCATATGATATAGAGTTCTTAACAACGCTTCGTGTAAAATGGGGTGATTGATCCCCCTTCAGCATTCGCCCTGCGAACGCTGAAGGGGTGTGATTTGCTTGATAGGGATGATTTTTTGAGGTAGCTGAGAGGGATGTGATTGATGGATGTGATGGGGTTAAAAAGTTGAAGGTTGTGAAGTAGAGCCCTGAAGTGTGCCTTGGAACAGTAAAAAGTTGCTGTTCCAAGGCTCTGCTTCAGGGGATGTGATGGGATTGGGGGCCCTGCGCTCCCCGCGCCTCAGTGCGTCCCCGCGGTTAAACCACGCTGCATACTCATCATTACTTCAATTTAAATCCAACCACCTAATCGGGCTAAAGGCAAACGGCCAAAGGCATCCCACCACTGCATTCAAATAAATACCGCATTTTCCATCCCACCACCATTCCTTTTTCAAAAATGTACCTTTGCCGCATGTTATTGGATGATGAATATTTTATGCGTGCCGCCCTCGTCGAAGCAAAAGAGGCTTACGCGCAGGATGAAGTGCCGATTGGAGCAGTGATAGTTGCCAATGGAAAAATTATTGCGCGCGGACATAACCTCGTTGAAAAACTGAAGGACGTTACGGCGCATGCAGAAATGATGGCGTTTACGGCTGCTTCCGAAAATCTGGGAGGTAAGTTTTTAAATGATTGTGTGTTGTATGTCACGCTGGAACCTTGTCCGATGTGTGCCGGAGCAGCGTATTGGAGTCGTATCGGGAAAGTGGTGTTTGGTGCTTCGGATGAAAAGCGAGGTTTTTCGCAGGTGGAAGGGGTAAAAAAAATACTCCACCCTTCAACAGAAGTCCGGGGTGGAGTATTGGCGACCGAGTGTGCGGCCTTGTTATCGGAATATTTTCAATCGAAACGCTGATTACACGTTGATGGCCTGTAATACCTGAATGGTAAGTGGCTTATTGAGGAATTTGCGCACGTAAGGATTTTTATTGGCACGATTCAGGTCCTTGAAACTTTCGGAAGTAGAAAGAAGAATTACCTTCATCTGCATGCGTTGGTTTTCAGGAAGTTTCTCGTATTCATCCAGGAACTGGAATCCATCCATTTCCGGCATATTGATGTCGAGGAATATCACTTCCGGCCAATCGCTGGCTGGGGATGTCTTGAGGATCTCGAGGGCTTCTGTAGCCTCCTGATAGGTCATTACCTTTTCGGCGAATCCATGTGTTTCAATCAATTTTTTATTGATGAAATTGTCGAGCGAATTATCATCGATCAACATCACTGAATGGTACTTGGCCTTCCCGTTTGCTGTGGTCATCCCGTCGGTCGTGCGGCTCAAAGTCTGGCTGCTCATTTTTTTCTCTGTTAAACTCTACTGAAGTTTGAATCTCTTGGTTTAGCGTTGGTGTTGGAAGGTTGTGACAAGGATTAAAACGGGGTTCAGGGGATGATGTTTGGCAAAATTTAGTTTTCTCTTACACCAATATTGCAAATCGTCTTGCATTTCTTACAAAATGAGTGGATATACGAGGGGGAAATGATAAAAATTAGGGATATCAGGTACCTATAAAAACAGGAACAGCCGGCTATCGCCAACTGCTCCCTTCAAACCAACCAACAGCCTAACAGGTTTTAACCTGCCATCCGAAGCTTTTGTTGTACGGTCTCTGGTACCACGGTCTCAACATGGTAGCCATAGAGTCCGACATATCCCGCCTCCGGGTAAGGTACCATATCAAACCAGATGTTTAATCCGCTGAAGGTAATCTTACATTCCGTGGGCGCTTTTTCATTGAACGCGAAGTTGATTTCCGGATATGTCTTGAGGACGGAAGCAGGTAATTTACCGCCCTTATGACATTTCCATTCTCCTAGCAAAGGAAGTGCTGTGAGGTTAGCGTCGATGAGGCGCTTGTTGTAATCGAAGCGCATCACGGGAAACATGTCCCGGTCGTCGTTAGTCTTTTTTGTTTTTTTCATTAGCTGTTTATTGAGTGGCTTGCATTGCAATGTTACGGCAGGGGTTACGGTGTCGGGAATAAAAAATCACGGGAAACTTACAGATGGGGTTGCAGGATTCCATATGGCCTTCGTACCTTTGCAGCAGGTTTTAAAAAAACAAGAAGATGCCATATCCAGAACAATTATGCGCTCCTATGCGCAAGGAACTGACCAGTGTCGGCTTTACAGAGCTGATGACTGCAGGTGATGTTGATGCTCATATTCCCTCTGCTACCGGTACTACTTTGCTGGTGGTAAATTCAGTGTGCGGCTGTGCTGCCGGTGCTGCCCGTCCGGGTGTGAAACTGGCGCTGATGGCCAACGATGCAAAACCGGATCATCTGGTGACTGTATTCGCAGGTCAGGAGGCAGAAGCTACTGCTCAGGCTCGTAAATACCTGGCTCCTTATCCTCCTTCTTCTCCTGCTATGGCCCTCTTTAAAGATGGCAAGCTGGTGCATATGTTGGAGCGTCACAATATCGAAGGACATTCAGCTGAAATGATCGCTGAAAACCTGGTTGCTGCGTTTGATGAATTCTGCGCGGTGAAGGCCTGATCTGCTCAAAATCTTACAAAATGAGGCTCCGTTTGGGGCCTTTTTTTTGTCCAAAATTTATGAAAGGCGGATCTTTTTCCGGTTTTTCACCTCTGATGCTTCCTATTTTCCTGCTTTCTTCCGCGAAAAAAAGCAACGGCCTTCTTGTTCGAGGGTGTTGCGGATGATGACGGCGACCTTGTCACGGAGATTATTGGCGTCTTCTTCGGTTAATCCGGTGGTGGGAATGGGTTCGTGGATGACAATCCTTGATAATCCCGGGCGTAATACCATCCGGTTTTCGTTGTTGTCGGGAAAAATACTCCAGTTATCGAGGAAGGTGATGGGTACAATGGGCACTTGCATCTCGATTGCTAACCGGAATGCACCGTTTTTGAAGGGTCCGAGCTCGGGTGAGCAGGCGGGAATGGTGGCTTCGGGGAAAATGGCCAGACTAATTCCTTTTCGCAAATCGTTTCGGGCCCGTTTGTAGGCTTTGTGCGAATCCTTGATGCTGCTGCGGTTGACGGAGATGTTCATCCGCTTGAAGAATATGCCGAACATGGGTATCCTCTTCAACTCCGCCTTGCCCATAAAGTGAAAATAGTTGGGGAAGGCAATGTTGGTGGTGAGGATATCGAGGTAAGAACTATGGTTAGGGGTGATGATATAGGCCTGCTTCGGATCAATTTTTCCCTCTTTGCGGATGGTGTACCAGATGCCCGTGGTGAGAAAGATCCAGTGTGCCCAGATTTTCTTGAGTCGCCAGGCATACGGGAACCATTCCTCTCTGCTGAGGAGTAGCAGGAAGATGGGGTATAGTGGCAGAAAGAAGAGGAAGCCGCTCAGGAAGAACCAATAGCACCAGATTCTTCGGAGAAGGAACGACAATGATTTCACGGTGCAAAGATACCAAAGTATTTTTCTTCCATTATTTTCACCGCATGAACCGATTGTGGATGAAACGCTGGTTTCGGGCCTGGTCGGCGGAGTTTGGGAGAAGAGCCCAACATCCGCTGGCTGCCGCTATTCAACGGAAATATCCACGGCTTTTCCGGTTTGTGCTGCTTCGGTTCGATCCGTTTCACTTTCGGGGATTGCCTTTGTCGATGCTGGTGTTGGGTGTCGGGCTGAATGCGCTCATTTTGAGTAGTCTGGCGGAGGAGATTCGGGAACTTTCCTGGTGGAGGCGGGTGGACGAAGAATTGGCGCTTTTTTTCTTCAACTTCCGTGATCCGGATACGGCAGCCTGGATTTACCGGTTTACGCGGATCGGAAGTTCGCCTACTGTGCTGACCTTGATAGGCTTTCTGACTTTCATTGCCGTGTGGAGACGGCGTTTCCATGCGTGGATTTCAATTGTGGCTTGTCTGCTGTTGAGTGCGGCGACGGCGGGTGCGGGAAAAGTTTACTATAAATTTCCGCGTCCGAAAGGGCTGGCATGGTATGAGGAGATATCGTATTCCTTTCCGAGTGGACATGCAACGGTAGCCATGGCCTATTACGGGATATTGTTTTATCTGTTGTTGATGATGTGTCGTTCGCATTTTGAGCGGGTGGCGGTGGCAGTGACCGGAGTCGGATTTATTTTATTTATGGGATTCAGCCGGATTTATCTGGGTGTGCATTATTTCAGTGATGTGATCGGTGGCTTTGCGATTGGTCTGGTATGGCTGCTTTTTTCGATTGCCTTGCTCGG
>JAGOJO010000026.1:12554-31508 GCA_017995075.1 Bacteroidia bacterium
GCGTATAATTTTGGTGAGCAGCTGGTGAAAGTGCCCGGACTCGATGGAACCGGAAAAATGGGAAAATCAGAGGGAGAAGGGAATGCCGTGTTCCTTTGTGATACCGATGAGGCTTTGCGTAAAAAAGTGATGCGTGCTGTTTCTGATGCAGGTCCGACCGAGCCAAACGCTCCGAAGTCGGAGGCAATTCAGAATTTATTTACGCTGATGAAACTGGTGTCGGATGAATCTACACTGCAGTTTTTTGAAGAGGCGTATAACAATTGTGCGATCCGTTATGGCGATATGAAAAAACAATTGGCGGAAGATATGATTAAGTTTATCTCTCCGGTTCGTGCTCAGGTGAATGATATTCTCCAGGATGAAAACCGTCTTGCCTCGGTGATGAAAATCGGGAAAGAAAAAGCACAGACCTCCGCCGCTAAAACGGTGAAGGAAGTACGGGAGATTATCGGAATCCGCTATTAATACGAACTTCGGTACTGCGCTACCGTTAAATCGGCGTTACCGAACGGATGAATTTCACATTGATCTTTTCCATCAATGATTTGCAGAATTCATAGTTGCGCTGTGCTACCGCTTTACGGAAGGTGTTCAGATTTTGGAGAGAGATGAAGTAATAGTCGCTTTTGTAAAAATTACTGTCAACCTGTTTGTCGATAATGCCATACTTCACGGCACCGTTGATCAGTTCGAATTTCGCAGTGATGTTGAGGTGTAATTCCAGTTCGTTACCTTTCATATAGTGGGAGGTTTGCTTTGTTGTACGACAAATTACAACAGATGGTTTTAAGAAATGGTCGTTTCTTTTGTTAACCTTACATCAGGACGACAATTCTTTTGCACCGCCTGCTCCTTTTTTGTGCAGAAAAAAAGCCGGTGTTTGCAGTAGCTTAACCTCCGCTTTGCAATTACTTCTTCTCTTCGCGGTAAAAGCGGATCAGATCGGTACTGGTGACTCCGGTGAATCCTGCATTGCGGAGCATGGTGATGAGTTGTCCGCGGTGGAAAGTTCCGTGGTTCATCACATGCAGGATGATCTCCGCTGCGGTGTTGAAGTAACTGGTGCCGTCCAGCGACTTAAATTCGACGGTTTGCTCTTCTCCGTTTTCGGGTAAATTTTCGCAATATCTTACAAAAGCATGTGAATTCTCCAGCAGGGCATCTAATGCTTCCTGTAAACTTCCGCTGAAGTGGTGGCTGGGCCAGCTGTTGGGCGATTCTCCCTGTAAACGGCTATGCCAGATCACTTGCGCGTCCCAGATATGATACAGGGTTTTGCGGATGGTGGGGAAACTACTTATGAGCTCCTGGTCGGCTATTTTATCTCCTGCATCCAATAGAAATTTAGCGATACGCTGATTGGCCCATACGTTGTAACGGCAGAGGAGGAGCAAGTGAGATTTCATAGATGGTTGATTGGTGAGTGTTGGTGTTCAAAAAGGAGGTTGGTTCCCGGTGCCGGCTATAAATCGCGGTTGATGAGTGGCATGTCGAGGATCTTCCGGAGATACTTTTCGCGGGTCACCATGGCGAGTGCATTGGCGTGTCGGGTATGGTGCATGTCGGTTCCGAGGGCGCCAATGATCTGCATATCGATAAGTTTCTCAGCGATGCGTTTGGCTTCGGGTCCATAATATCCGGCGAGGGAATTCAGGTTGAGCTGCAGAATAATTCCCATGTCGTAAAAGCGCTTGTACTGATCGGTGTCGCGGTACCAGAAAGGATATCGCTCCGGATGTGCCAATATCGGTTTATAGCCCAACACCTGCGCGCGGAACAATACCTGGTGAATGGTGTCGGGTGGATTGATATAGGAAACTTCTACGAGGAGATAATTATCGCCAAAGGTGAGGAGTTTCTCTTCTTCCAGCTTACGGGTGAAGCCATCGTCGATGTAGTATTCGGCAGCAGCTTCCAGTTCAACCGGGATCTGTGCTTCTTTTACAGCGGCTTTTACGGCAGCAAGTCCTTCGAGAATTATTTCGGGTGTATTTCGAAAATAATCGCTCATCACGTGTGGTGTGGTGATGAGTTTTTTATAGCCTTTGCTATGGAGGAAACGGATCAGTTCGAGACTGTCTTCAATGGTTTTAGCACCGTCGTCGATGCCGGGAATGAGATGGGAGTGCATATCCGCATTCAGGGAAGTAAAATCGATGGATTCTTCTTCCTGGGCGGTACCCGATGAAAATCGTTTAAAGAGGGATTTAAGCATGTACGAACGCTTTGCGGAACCACGCTACCGTTATTTCGAGACCTTCCCGAAATTTATAGTGCGGGTCATATCCCAGCAAATTCTTTGCCATGGAGATGTTTGCCAGCGAATTTTTTATATCCCCTTTACGATCCGGATGGTATTCCGGTTGCTTTTCGCAGCGGGCAATTTTACCAATCGTTTCGTAAAGATCGTTTACAGAGACAGCTTCTGAAACGGCTACATTGTATACTTTGTTGTAAGCTTCTGAATTAGTAGTGAATAAAGCGCGGATATTGGCTTGTACAGCGTTTTCTACGAAGGTGAAGTCGCGGGTCTGCTTGCCATCGCCGTAAATGATGGCGCTTTTATCGCTGAGCAGGGCATTCATGAAGAGGGGAATCACGGCTGCATATGGTCCGTTGGGATCCTGGTTGGGACCAAACACATTGAAATACCTGAGTCCGATGGTTTCCATGCCGTAATTCAGTGCAAATACACCGGCATAGAGCTCATTGGTGAGCTTGGATACCGCATAGGGTGAAAGGGGACGTCCGATACGCTGTTCTTCCTTGGGTGATTCTGTGCTGTCACCGTAGACGGAACTGGAGCTGGCATAAACCACTCTCTTTACTCCGGCATCGCGTGCTGCAATCAGCATATTAAGGAAACCTGTAGTATTGGCGTCGCTGGTGGCAATCGGGTTTTTAATGGAACGGGGTACTGAACCGAGTGCGGCCTGGTGGGTGAGATGGGTGATTCCTTCGCAGGCTTTGCGGCAATCGTCTTCGTTGGTGATGTCGCCTTCGAAAAATTCAAAGCGGGGATCGTTCATGAAGGGTTCCAGATTCCGGGTGAACCCATTGCTGAGGTTGTCGATGACCCTTACTCTCGCGGCTCCATGGTGCATGAGGTATTCTACAATATTGGAACCGATGAAACCTGCGCCTCCGCTTACAAGCACATGGGCTTGCTGCAACTGGTCGTTGTGGTAGCTGCGCGTGTATAAACTGCTTGATGACATATGATCAAGCAAAAGTAAGATTATTTGCCTTTAAACGGACGCCTTTTTTCCGAAAGAGTGCGGAACGTGATTCGGGATGGCTGAAGTGCTGAAAAATCAGCGTAGCTCGTACTGGCGGGTGTAGTAGTTTTTATACTCTCCGCTGGTGACTTCATCAATCCATTGTTTGTTGGAGAGATACCAGTCAACGGTTTTTTCGAGTCCTTCTTCAAATTGAAGGGATGGTTTCCAGCCGAGTTCCCGCTGTAGTTTCGAGGAGTCGATGGCGTAGCGTAAATCGTGTCCGGCCCGGTCTTTTACAAAGGTGATGAGCTGGGCAGAGGTGCCTTCTGGTCGACCCAATTTGCGGTCCATGACTTTGCAAAGCACATGGATGAGGTCGATGTTTTTCCATTCGTTATGTCCGCCGATGTTGTAGGTGTCGCCGTTTTTACCGTAATGATAAATCACGTCGATGGCTACTGCATGGTCATCTACAAACAGCCAGTCGCGGATGTTCTCGCCTTTCCCGTAAACAGGTACCGGTTTGTTGTTGCAGATGTTATTGATGGCAAGAGGTATGAGCTTCTCGGGAAACTGGAAGGATCCGTAGTTGTTGGAACAGTTGCTGATGACTACCGGCATTCCGTAAGTGTCGTGATAGGCGCGTACGAGGTGGTCAGAGCTGGCTTTGGAAGCAGAGTAGGGAGAGTGTGGGTCGTAGCGGGTCTCTTCTGTAAAGTAACCGGTTTCGCCCAGTGAGCCGTACACTTCGTCGGTGCTGATATGGTAAAAGCGTTTGTTTTCGTAGTTGCCGCCCCAGCAATGACGGGCTGCGTTGAGTAGGTTGACGGTGCCTACGATGTTGGTCATGATGAACTCCATCGGATTGGCGATGCTTCGGTCAACATGCGATTCAGCAGCGAGGTGTACTACGCCTTCAAACTTCCAGGTGTTGAATAACTCCTGAATGAAATCAGCGTCGCAGATATCTCCTTTTACGAATGTATAATTCGAAGCCTTTTCAATGTCGCGCAGGTTGGCGAGATTGCCGGCGTAGGTAAGCTTGTCGAGGTTGACAATGGTATAGTCGGGATAGTTCTTTACAAAACGACGTACTACATGGGAGCCGATGAATCCGGCACCTCCGGTGATGAGAATGTTTTTACTGCTCATGTGTAAAACGAATGGGGTTCAATTTTTTTGGGAGCGATGCTTTTTATCCGCGATTACTTGGAAGTAACCAGCGATTTAGTGCGCAGTACCTGTTCCCAGGCCCAGGCAGAAGTGATCATGTCTTCGAGGGTATGCGTTGCTTTCCAGCCGAGTTCGTTGTTGGCGTAGGCTGTATCTGCGTAAACTTTTTCTACATCACCTGCTCGTCTGTCGACACATTCGTAGTTGACAGGCACTCCGGTTACACGGGTAAAGGCATTGATGATCTCGAGTACAGAGAGTCCTTTTCCTGTTCCGAGGTTGAAGAGTTCGTATTTCTCTTTGCAGCTGTTGTTGAGCATTCTTTCGATGGCAACAACGTGTGCACGGGCGATATCTACAACGTGGATATAGTCGCGGATGCAGCTACCGTCGGCGGTGTCATAATCCGTTCCGAATACTTTCATCTGCGAACGTTTGCCGATAGCAGTTTGTGTTACGATCGGGAAAAGATTGAGCGGCGCACCTACGGGATACTCTCCGATTTTGGCGGTGGCATGTGCTCCTACCGGATTGAAATAGCGTAAGGAAATTACCTGTACATCGAGGACACCGGTAGCATCGCGGAGAATGTCTTCGCCGATTTTTTTGGTGTTGGCGTATGGACTCTGTGCCGGTTTTACAGCAGCAAATTCGTCAATAGGTAAATAATCAGGCTGGCCATAAACGGAACAGCTCGACGAGAATACAAAATTGCGGATCTTCTGATCGCGGCAGATCTCCAACAGGTTGATGAGTGATACCAGGTTGTTGCGGTAGTACTCAAGTGGTTTGTCTACACTTTCACCTACTGCTTTGAATGCAGCAAAGTGGATGATGGCGCTTACTTGATGAATGCGTAAAAACTCCTGAACAGCACTCTTGTTATTGAGGTCGATGTTGGCAAAAAATGGACGTGTGCCGGTAATTGCTTCGATAGAGTCGATAACTTCCATGTGCGAATTACTGAGGTTGTCAATAATCGCTACCTGAAATCCTTTGTTGATGAGTTCTACAACAGTATGCGAGCCGATATAGCCGGTTCCGCCGGTAACAAGAATAGTGGAGGGGGTGTTCATTTTATCCATTTTTTTCTTTGTACGGTGGAAGGACGAATTGGTTCGATTAGAGTGACCAGTATTTCAGATCCTTGATTTTTCCGCGAAGAATACCCTTTAAATCGACAATCATAGCTTCCGGTTTGGCCATCTTCTTGAAATCAACTTCGGTGAGGGCCATATATTCTTTATGATTCACGGCTACCACAATGGCGTCGTAGTCGTTGGATGCCTGTGGAACCAGTTCGAATCCGTATTCGTGTTTGAGCTCTTCGCTGTTGGCGCGTGGATCAATTACATCAACGCCTACACCGTACGATTTGAATTCGTTGATGACATCTGCCACTTTTGAGTTGCGGATATCTTCTACGTCTTCTTTAAAGGTAGCTCCCATCACCAGCACTTTGCACTTGTTGAGATCCTTGCCCATGGCGATGAGCTTCTTTACCGTTTGTTTTGCAACATAGAATCCCATGCTGTCATTTACATATCGGCCTGAGTTGATCACCTGTGAATGGTATCCTAACTCCTGTGCTTTGTAAGTGAGGTAATATGGATCAACTCCGATGCAGTGTCCTCCAACCAGTCCGGGCATGAACCGCAGGAAGTTCCACTTGGTGCCGGATGCTTCCAGTACTTCGTAAGTATTAATGCCCATCTTATTAAAGATGATCGATAATTCGTTCATCAGGGCGATGTTCACGTCGCGTTGTGTGTTCTCAATAATCTTTGCAGCTTCGGCAACTTTGATAGAGGAAGCTTTGAAGACTCCGGCTTTCACTACAATCTCGTACACCTTGGCAATATTGTCAAGCGACTCCGGATCACAACCGCTTACCACCTTGGTGATGTTCGGGAGTGTATGCACTTTATCGCCCGGGTTGATTCGCTCTGGTGAGTAACCAACTTTGAAATCTTCTTTGAATTTTAATCCGGTGATCTCTTCGAGTACAGGGATACAATCTTCCTCTGTGCAGCCGGGATAAACCGTAGATTCATAAACAATGTAGTCACCTTTCTTCAGCGCTGCAGCAATAGAGCGTGTAGCACCCAGCAATGGCTTAAGATCCGGCAGTTTATGTTCGTCGATTGGAGTCGGAACAGCTACGATAAAAAAGTTGGCCTGACGAAGAATATCTGTTGAGTCAGTGAATTCAATGTCGCAGCCTTCAAATGCGCTGCTGTCGAGCTCGCCGCTGGGATCAATATTGTTTTGCATCAGGTTTACGCGCTCTTTGTTGATGTCGAAACCGATGACTTTGATTTTACGTGCAAATTCAAGTGCAATCGGTAAACCTACATAACCAAGGCCGATGACTGCTAATTTTTTTTCCTTACTGACAAGTTCGTTATACATTGCTGTAGCGTATTTCCGGTTTATTTAATTTTCTGAGTGAATAAATGCGTTCGATGATTTCTACCACTTTGAGACCTTCGAGGGCGTTGGTGGTCATCGTTGTTCTGCCTTTAAGTGTATCGATTACATTTTCGATGATGTAATGATGATTGGCTGCAGATCCTTTGTACGTGCCATAGTCGTTAGCCGGATTCACCGGTGGTAATTCAGGCATCTGATACCCATCGATATGACAGTATACTACTTCGTTCATGTATTGTCCGCCGATCTTGATGCTTCCTTTACTACCTATTACGGTAATACTGCTCTCAAGGTTGGTGTCAAACACAGCGGTGGTATAGTTGATGGATCCCATTCCGCCATTGATGAAGCGGAAGTTGACGATACCGGAATCTTCGAAGCAGGTACTTTGCTGGTGATTGAAATCGGCGAATACTCCGTTGATGTCGGTGATGTCACCAAACACCCAATACATGATATCGATAAAGTGACTGAACTGTGTGAACAATGTTCCGCCATCGAGATCGCTGGTTCCTTTCCAGGATCCTTTTTTGTAGTAGCGGTCGTCACGGTTCCAGAAACAGTTGAGTTGCACGAGGAAGATATCACCGAGGCGTTTGTTCTCGATAATCTCTTTGAGCCATTCAGAGGGTGGACTATAACGGTTCTGCATTACCCCAAATACAGTTCGGGATACCTGCAGCGCTTTGTAAATTATTTTTTCGCAATCGGCTTTTGTGATCGCCATTGGCTTTTCACAAACCACATGCTTATGATTTTCGAGTGCTTTGAGGGAGTGTTCGGCATGCAGTCCGTTTGGTGTGCATACGTTCACCACATCGATATCGGGACAGGCGGCGAACATCTCTTCCGGGGTATTGAAAAACGGAACAGACTCAGCTCCTTTGCGGGGTAATTCAGCAGCAGGACGTATATCGCACAATGCCACCAGTTCCGCTTCCGGATTACGTTGAATCATTTCAGCATGTCGCATGCCGATATGACCGCAGCCGATCACTGCGAATTTAATGTTTCGGTGTTGGTAGTTGGTCATCAGGAGATACGGCTTACAAGGTTGTTGCGGAGTTGATATACCTGACCACTTTCGGGACAGGTAGCGATACCTTCTTCGTTAAATTTCAGACGGTGACCATATTCACTCATCCATCCGATTTGTTTGGCAGGGTTACCCACTACAAGTGCGAAGTCGGGAACATTTTTTGTAACAACTGCACCGGCACCGATAAAGGCGAAAGCTCCGATATCATGTCCGCAAACAATAGTTGCATTGGCGCCAATGGAGGCACCCTTTTTCACCACTGTTTTGGCATATTGATTTTTGCGGTTGATAGCACTCCGTGGATTCATCACATTTGTGAATACCATGCTAGGGCCAAGGAAAACATCATCCTCACAAATAACACCTGTGTAAATACTCACGTTGTTCTGCACTTTAACATTGTTGCCAAGAACAACATCAGGAGAGATAACTACATTTTGTCCGATGTTGCAGTTTTCACCAAGTGTACAGTTCGGCATGATATGACTGAAGTGCCAGATTTTTGTGCCTTTTCCGATAGTGCACCCTTCGTCGATAATGGCAGAGGGATGTGCGCTGTATTCCATATTCGTTTGGTTGGTAGCAGTTGGTTGAGGACTGCTTTTAGTAGGTTGATTCGCTGCGATTTTATTCGCGGTATTAAACGCCAAACACTGCATACCGGAATATGCAGTGTTGAGCGCTTTGTTTACTTCGTTTATGCGAAGCGATGTGCTGTCTTACGTAGTTCTTCAGGAGGCAGGCTTCTGAAATAATCATACGTGTATTTTAATCCTTCCGCTCTGCTGATTTTTGGTTCCCAGTTGAGAATCTCTCTTGCTTTGGAGATATCAGGGCGACGCTGTTTGGGATCGTCCTGTGGAAGTGGTTGTGTGATGAGCTTCTGATTCGTGCCGGTGAGTTTGATAATCTCTTCACCGAATTCACGAATGGTGATCTCCTGTGGATTTCCGATATTGACCGGATAAGCATAATCGCTGAGGAGCAAACGATAGATCCCTTCGATAAGATCATCAACATAGCAGAAGGAACGTGTTTGTGATCCATCGCCGAATACTGTGAGATCTTCGCCGCGCAATGCCTGTCCGATGAATGCCGGTAATACACGGCCATCGTTCAGTCGCATTCTCGGACCATAGGTATTAAAGATACGCACGATGCGTGTCTCCACCTGATGGTAGGTATGGTAGGCCATAGTGATGGCTTCCTGGAATCGTTTTGCTTCGTCGTATACGCCACGTGGTCCGATGGGATTTACATTTCCCCAGTAGTCTTCCGTTTGCGGATGAACTGTTGGATCACCGTATACTTCACTGGTAGAGGCTACCAGGATGCGTGCTTTTTTCACACGGGCTAATCCGAGAAGATTATGTGTCCCTAACGAACCCACTTTCAGGGTCTGAATAGGAATTTTCAGGTAATCAATCGGACTGGCGGGAGAGGCGAAGTGGAGGATGTAGTCGATTTGCCCGGGGACAAATACGAACTTACTTACATCGTGATGATAGAATTCAAACTCCTTCAGTTTAAAAAGGTGTTCAATATTCCGGAGGTCACCGGTGATGAGGTTATCCATTCCAACCACATCGTATCCTTCGTCAATGAAACGGTCACAAAGGTGAGAGCCTAAAAATCCTGCTGCACCTGTGATGAGAACGCGTTTGTTTGCCATATAAATTGCTGGTTTTTAAAATCAGGAGAATGCAGGTACGTTAGGCGATACGATTTCGCGGCCCATGCTGTTATAGTAGAATCCGAGTTCTGCCATACGCTGGAGATCGTAGAGATTACGTCCGTCGAAAATTACTTTGCCTTTCATAGAATTTTTCAGACGCTCGAAATCCGGAGTGCGGAACAACGACCATTCTGTTGCAATCAACAATGCATCTGCATCCTGACAAGCTTCGTATGGATCATTGGCATAGTGAATCACTTCGCCCATGGTACGTTTTACATTTTCCATTGCTTCCGGATCGAAGGCACTTACTGAAGCCCCTGCAGCGATAAGGTCACGGATGATGTACAAGGCTGGTGCCTCGCGGATATCATCTGTATCTGGTTTGAATGCAAGTCCCCAGATGGCGAATTTTTTACCTGCAAGGTTCCCGTCGAAATGTTCTTTGAGTTTCTGTACCATTACGGTCTTCTGTGCTTCATTTACTTCCATTACAGAAGAAAGAATTTTGAAGTCGTATTTGTACTCCTGTGATGTTTTGTAGAGTGCCTGTACATCCTTCGGGAAGCAGCTTCCGCCATAACCGATACCGGCGAAGAGGAAACGTTTACCGATACGGGAATCAGATCCGATTCCGATACGGATAGCATCTACGTTTGCACCAACTTTCTCGCAAAGATTGGCTACCTCATTCATAAAGGTAATCTTAGTAGCGAGGAATGCGTTGGCGGCATATTTGGTGAGCTCAGCAGAACGCTCGTCCATAAAGTAAATCGGGTTTCCCTGACGTACAAACGGAGCGTACAGATCACTCATGATTTTTTTAGCTTTTTCACTGCGGGTTCCAATTACCACGCGATCCGGTTTCATGAAATCATCTACAGCAAAACCTTCGCGTAAAAATTCTGGATTGGAAATTACGTCGAAGTGTACGGTTGCTGTCTTAGCGATGGCTTCACGTACCTTCTCAGCAGTTCCTACCGGTACCGTGCTTTTGTTGATCACGATTTTATAATCGCGGATCATACGACCCAGTTGTCCGGCTACACCCAAAACGTACGAAAGATCGGCTGAACCGTCTTCTCCCGGAGGCGTTGGAAGTGCAAGGAAAATAATGGTCGCATCCTGAATTGCTTCTTCCAGGTTGGTAGTGAATTGTAAACGTCCCTGTTTGATGTTACGTTCAAAGAGTACGTCGAGATGCGGTTCGTAAATGGGAATAACTCCATTGCGCATCTTTTCAACTTTGTTGGCATCAATGTCGACGCAGATAACGTGGTTACCCATTTCTGCGAAGCACGTTCCGGTTACTAAACCGACATATCCGGTACCGACTACGGCAATATTCATAATTTGTTTTTTTTAATTGGTTACACCTGCATTTATACTTTGAAACATTCCAAAGGTTACAGGTTTCAAATTACCGGTTTACAAATTCGAGGACCGATTGGGTGATATAATGGAGATCTTCTTCCGTCATTTCGGTGTGCATTGGCAGGGAAATAACGTGGTTACAAAGGTGTTCCGTAACCGGGAAGTCGCCGTGTTTGTAGCGTGGATCCGTATAGGCTTTCTGCATATGCAGCGGAATCGGATAATAAATCATGGATGGAATGCCTTTCGATTCAAGATGCTCTCTTAAAGCGGTTCTTGGAACACCATTCAGAATAAGGGTGTATTGGTGAAACACATGGGTTGAGTTAGCCATTCGGGCCGGAGTTTTGATTTTACTATGATTTGCAAATGCTTTATCATAATAGCTTGCTGCACTTTGACGGGCTTCGCAATATTCATCCAGATGGCCGAGTTTTACGCGGAGAATGGCTGCCTGCATTGTGTCGAGACGGCTGTTTACCCCAATATCATCGTGATGGTACTGAACCGATTGTCCATGATTTACGATCATGCGCATGCGGGCAGCCAGTTCATCATTGTTGGTGAAAATAGCACCGCCATCACCCATACAGCCCAGGTTTTTAGATGGGAAGAAGGATGTAGTTCCGATAGTGCCAATAGTACCTGCTTTCAAAGTTACTCCGTTGTTCATGGTGTACTCTGATCCGATGGCCTGAGCTGTATCTTCAATAACATACAGATTGTTGGCATTGGCAATCTCCATCACACGTTGCATATTGGCGCATTGTCCAAAGAGGTGTACCGGAACAATAGCTACTGTGCGTGGAGTGATAGCGCGCTCGATAGCATCGCAATCTATCGTAAATGTTTCAGGATCTACATCAACCAAAACCGGTTTCAGTTTCAAAAGAGCCATCACTTCTGCCGTTGCAACATAGGTAAAGCTGGCAGTGATGATTTCATCGCCGGGTTGGAAATTGAGAGCCATCATGGCAATCTGAAGTGCATCAGTGCCATTAGCGCATGGAATCACATGTTTTACCGAGAGATAGTCTTCCATCTCCTTGGCAAATGATTTTACATCCGGTCCATTGATATAAGCGGAAGAAAGCACTACGTCGTGAATTGCTTTATCGATTTCCGGCTGGATTTTTTTGTACTGTCCAATGAGGTCAACCATTGGCATTTTTTTCAATGTTTCCATGAATTTTTTTCTTGGCGGTTAAGCTTTTTTCCCTTTTGAGGTGAACACTGGTTTAACGGGGGCGAAGATACTACTATTTCAGGTGTTTACGGGTGATGATTTTCCTCTGTAATTTACTTACTTTTGAGCCCTATGTTGAAATATATCTCTGGTAGGGTGATAGCCCTGATTGTAGTGGTGATCGGCGCCTTCGCTATGGGGAACGAATGTTCGGCCCAGGTTAGTGTGAAGGATTCGGCGATTTCAATGGTGATGATCCGGCCTTCTTATGGTATACAATTGCCGGGTGGGGAGCTGGCGAATCGCTTCGGGGTGAACCAAACTGTCGGAATGGCAGTGACTTACAAAAATAAGTCGGGGTGGATGTTTACCGCGGAAGGTGATTTTTTCTTCGGGAATAAAATTACTGAACCGAACCTTTTTTCACAGCTGACAACTACAGAAGGGACCATTATTGGGGTTGATGGCTATTATGGAGATATCCGGGTTTTTGAACGTGGGTACTACGTGACGTTGGGTGTCGGTCGGTTGTTTAATGTGCTGAAACCCAATCCGAATTGTGGGTTCATTGTGGAAGGGGGAATCGGATTTATGCAACATAAAATCAAAATTCAGGATAAAAAGAATAGTATACCAGCTCTTCAGGGAGATTATGTAAAAGGATACGACCATCTTACCAATGGATTGGCAATCAGAGAGTTCGTTGGGTATTTGTATGTCGGAAACCGCCGCCTGGTGAATTTTTATGGTGGAATTGAATGTGTGCAGGGCTTTACCCAGAATCGCCGCGATTATAATTTCAATGATATGGGAGCCGATAAAAGCAATCGTCTTGACCTGCTTTTTGGTGTTCGGGTTGGCTGGATAATTCCACTGTTTAAGGAAGCAGCCGACGAGTTTTATCTGTATTAATCCGCAATTATTGACTTTGGATAAGGTATTTATTCAAAATTCCATCCTTCCGGTTTGGTAAGTTTTCGGGATTGAGGAATTTTCGGATAGCAAAACACGTATTTTAGCGCATGAAGATTTTCTCAACCCTGAAATCTTCCCCAAAAAGCACGGACGAAAACTATGCAATGGCTCTATCTGCTCATTATTTCCGCGTATGGTTGGACCATTCGATTTGCCGCGCTCTTTAATCAGAAAGCAAAGGACTGGATTATTGGCAGAAGAGGGTGGGAGGAGAAGTTACGTTCTTCACTTTCCGGAAAATCGAATAAACGGATCTGGTTTCATTGCCCATCGCTGGGAGAGTTCGAGCAAGGTCGTCCGGTTTTGGAGCAGATTCGTCGCCAATATCCCGATCATTGTATCGTGCTGACTTTCTTTTCTCCCTCTGGATATAATGTCCGGAAAAATGAACCGCTCGCTGATATTGTGATGTACATGCCACTCGACGGACCGGTGCGTAGCCGGAAGTTTGTGCAATTGGTGCAACCTCAGCTGGTGTTTTTTGTGAAGTACGACTTCTGGTATTACTATGGAAAAGTTCTACATGGGTCGAAGATTCCATTCTTCTGCGTATCTGCTATCTTCCGTCCATCTCAATTATTTTTTAAACGGTACGGTAAATTCTTCAGGAAGATTCTGACCAGATACACACATATTTTCGTGCAGGATCAGAGTTCGCTGGAGTTGTTGTATAAGAATGCAATTCCCGCTGTAACTGTTTCCGGAGATACCCGCTTCGACCGCGTGTTGGAGAATGTACAGAGGAGATCAGATGAGTTGAATATTATCGCACAGTTTGCAGAAGGAGGAGATGTGTTAGTGGCAGGCAGCACCTGGAAGGAAGATGAAAAGCTTCTGGCCGATTTTTTGAGAGCCCAGCCCTCGCTAAAACTAATTATTGCGCCTCATGAATTAAATGAAGACAAACTAGCACAGCTTAAGCAACGGTTTTTCGGTAAGGCGGTCCGTTATACACAGGTCGTCTCTGAAGGATTTAACGGAAAACAAGTACTGATTATTGATACCATCGGCATGTTGTCACTCATTTACCGCTACGGGAAGTATACCTATGTAGGAGGTGGATTTGGAAGAGGTATTCATAATATACTGGAAGCAGCTGTATATGGCAAGCCTGTGTTTTTTGGTCCCAATTACAAGAAATTCCGCGAAGCACGTGATCTCAAAGCCATGGGTTGTGGTATTGTAGTAAAAAATTCACAGGAGCTGACGCATGTTTTTAACGAACTGCAAATGGCTGATGAGTTATACAAATCACTCGCATCCAAAAGCCGCAAGTACATCGAAGACCGCAAAGGAGCCACCGAAATCCTGATGAATTTTTTAAGGATGAATTATCCGGCCTAAAGAAGTAAGACAGGTTTTCTGTTGCTTTTCACCTGCTGCATAACACTTTTTCATTGCTGAATACTGAAAGTAGTTTTAATGTTATTTGCAATATATACTTACGCTAAATAATGTCTTTTCGATTTTGTTGGCATGTGTTTTCAGCACAACATAATACCAGTTTCTGTTAGGAACATTAACAGTAAATATTTCCCCTTGTTCACGAGGACGAACGGCTGCATCGAATTCATCTACCATAAAACCTTTGTGAAACCAATTTAAGTCGCCGGTTTTATTTAGATTCATTGTGTATTCAGCAATCAGACTCTCAAAATCCTGACCGGAATGGTATTTGTTCAAAATTACTGTTCTCAGAGAATCAATTACAGAGTCGGAGAGCTCCTTCCCGTTCAGATAGATATACTTCAACTTGCAATATTCTTCTTCTCTTATCTCAAGCACTTTGTAAACGAGTTTCACATCATTTTCAAATTCTTCAGACACAATATCGCCTGGTTTCGCATGAACGAGCTTAGGATGTTTAATCGAATCTGAAATCATAGTTCGTGCTTCTCTGGAAGCCCATTTTGGATGTTCATTTTGGAATTGTATCAATTCACTAAACGAATGAATATACTTCAGTGCTTCCATAGCCTCTTCGGTGGTTTGAGCGGAGCATGTAAAGTTGTAAACGAAGAATGATAAAAGTAAAATGCTTGTTCTTTTGAAGACTTTCATTTTTTTGAGTTGATATGAGATCTGATTTCTGATTATGCTTCCCCGATTCTTCGAAGTTTCGTTTTTTTAAGTTTTAGACCGAGGTGTTGTTGGTGAGATCAGTTCGTGTGGCACCAGTTAGAGATGTAGCTTTAATTTTATATCGACAATAGAGCGTGTTGTTTGGTTTGCGTTATCTTTTCGGCTTATATTTTGTCAATGACGAAATACATGTCAAATTCACCTTTATTTTTAGCCTGTACCTTGCCTCTGTAATCACAATGAAAATTGTCTTTGACTAAATTATAGGTGTTCCCGCTTATATTCACCTTACCGGCCTCACCACTTGATTCCATTCGTGAAGCTATATTTACAGTATCTCCCCATATATCATATGCGAACTTTTTGATTCCAACAATTCCAGCAACAACTGGTCCGGTGTGAATGCCTATCCTGATTTCAAAAATGGAGTTTCCTTCTTCTTTGCGTCGGCTAAAGTGGTTGTTCATAAATTGTTGGATTTCAATGGCTGCATTAACTACATCCGAAGGATTTGTCGTATTGGCTACAGGAAGTCCTCCGGCGCACATATAGCTATCTCCAATCGTTTTTATTTTTTCGATATTGTATTTTGTGATAATCTGGTCGAATGCCTTGAAGCAGGTGTCGATTTCTTTTACCAGAGCCGTAGGAGTTAGTTTTTCGGAGATGCTGGTGAAATCTTTGAAGTCAGTGAACATTACAGTTACCTCTTCAAATTGCCGAGCCTCTGCATTACCATTTGCTTTTAATTCTTCCGCAACTTCTTCCGGTAATATATTCAACAATAACTCGTCGCTTCGTTTTCTGGCTTTAGAGATTTTATTTCTTTGACGATAAACAACAATGCTGAAGATGATGGCGGCTATAAGTCCAAGGCTAATTAAATTGCGAATGTTCTTTTGACGAATGTCTTTTTTCTCCTGTTCGGTTTTAATTGCAGCTTCCTTTATGTCAAATTCATATTGCATCGCGGTTTGCGTTAGCTTTTTATCTTTTTCCATATTGAAAATGGAGTCCTTGAACATGGTGTGTTGTTTAAAGCTTTCCAGAGCACCGCTATAATCGCCGAGAAAAGATTGTATTTCGCTTTTTACGCTATATCCAGTTGACAGGAGATTGAGGTCACCAACCTCGTTGAGAATGGAAAGCCCGCTATCCACATACGCCTTTGCGTGAAGAAGAGCATTTTTTGATGTTGCTTTAATCGATTGACTGGAAGTATTACTTGCTGTGTCTTTGGCAATACTTAAATAAACATTTGCGATATTGCTGTAATTTACTCCTTCTCCATACCTGTTTCCAATTTCCTTGCAAATAGTTAATGCTTTTTCATAATTAGAAATCGCCTTCGAAAATTCATTTCTGTTTCTGTACACGATGGCAATATTGCTGTAGTTTCGAGCTACGCCATTTTTATTTTCAAGTTTTTCAAAAATAGCCAGCGACTGATGATAACATTCAAGTGCCTTTTTATAATCCTTTTGATCAGCATATATACCTCCAATATTTCCGAGTGTCAGCGCAGAACCCGCATCATTCCCAAGTTCCTGATTTATCTTTAAAGATTGGTTGTAATATTCAAGTGCTTTAGGGAAATCGGTGAGGTTAAAATATATGATACCTATGTTTCCCAGAATTCCAGCCATTTCGGCTTTTTCATTTAATTTTTCTAAAATTTTGAGCTCATCTAAGTAATATTTTAAAGCCTTAGGGTATTCGGATTGCACGAGATAAACATTGCCAATGTTCCCCAATGATTTTGCAATTCCTTTTTCATTTCCTATTTCCTGGTATTGTTTTAAACATAAGGAAAAGAGTGGGAGAGCCTGGTCGAATTCAGATTTTCGAAAATGATGTATTCCTAGTAATTTATTAGAATTAGCGATTCCGTTTTTCCAGTTTAGTTTTTCTGATAATGCCAGCGCTTCTGCTGCCATTTTTAATCCTTCATCCGGATCTGAAAATTGATAGTTGAAACTTAAATCGTTTAGTAGATTGACTTTAGTGGTGTCTTCACTTGCCTGACTCAATTTAAGGAGTAAAGAATCTGTGATGGATTTTTTTTCTGATGATTCTGCCAATGAGTTCAGGAAAAGAATGGTAAGTAGGAAAGTAATTAGGTTAATCTTTTTCATAATACTAAAGTTTTGAAGATTCTAAAGTAATGAATTTCTTGTCATAAATGAGTTTCGTGGTGAATTTCTGAAAGTGCCTATGTGCATTATGGTTTCCTGGGGAGGTTTATCCGCCTATCTATAGGAATCCCAAATGTGCAAACCTTAGCTTTTTCCTCCACGGCGGGGAGGCATAAAAATCAATGGCCAAAATTTAGGAACACAGATAAAGCTGATTTTGCTGATTCCCGCGGATCTATTTCTTCCGTAAATTATTGTTCTGTCCTAATCCACCCCCGAGGTTCGTTCCTCACTCGAGGCCTTCGGCAATCCACTAATCCACCAATTCACCAATTTGCCAATTCACCAAAACGCCAATGTTTGGCAATTTACCGCAGAATATACATCCTGTACGAATCCAGCTTGATTAGTACAAATAGTAACACCGTGAATCCCCATAATGATGATCCTCCATAGCTGAAACAGGGCAATGGAATTCCAATTACAGGTGCTAAGCCGATGGCCATTCCTACGTTGATCATGAGGTGGAAGAAAATGATGGAGGCTACTCCATAGGCATAAATCCTGGTGTATTGCGATCGTTGTCGTTCGGCGATGAAGATGATCCGGTAAAGTAATCCGAGGAATAAGAGAATTACGACCGAAGTACCTATAAAGCCCCATTCTTCACCGACGGTACAAAAAATAAAGTCGGTGCTTTGCTCGGGAACGAAATCATATTTTGTCTGTGTGCCCTGCAGGAATCCTTTGCCACTTAGTCCGCCTGAACCTATCGCAATAAGACTCTGATTCACATTATAACCTGCTCCTTTAGGATCCGATCGTTTACCAAGTAATACTTCGATACGTTCGCGCTGATGCTGCTGCAGGATTTTATTGAAAGCATAGTCAACACTGAATACTACACCCGCGCTTAATGCTGTAATAGTAAGGATCACAAATAAGTTTTTTCTGGTCTTGCGCATTAGAAGATACGCGAGAATACCCACCCCGCCAATCACGCCAAGGAGAATGGTGTTCGGAACCATTAATGCCAGTACGAATAATACACCTGCAAGGAATCCAAATATGAGAACGTTTTGTGAAAGACCTTCCCGATAAAGCACGAATATGAATGAAATAAATACGAGCGCTGATCCGGTATCGTTCTGCAACAATACCATCGCCATCGGTAACAGAATAATTAATCCCGCCGTTACCTTTGTTTTCATGTCTTCCATGCGAATTCCCAATGAACTGAGGTATTTCGCTAGCGCCATATTGGTAGCAAATTTTGCAAACTCCGAAGGTTGTAATTTAAAACTACCGATCTCTATCCATGATCTGGCCCCTTGAACATCTCGCGCAATAACCAATACAACCAGAAGTATAAACATTACAACTAAGTAGATCGGAAATGAAAATGCTGCGTAAAATTTCCCGTCAATTACCAATATTGCTAACCCAATTAATAATGATGTGCCTATCCAAAGCAACTGGCGACCATAATTCTGCGTGAGGTCGTAAATATTCTTGTGCTCATCATTGTAAACAGCTGCATAGATATTGATCCACCCCATCAATACAAATACAAGGTACAAACCAACTAAGAGCCAGTCTATGTTTTCAAATATACTTTTCTGTTTACGCACGTGTTTGGATTATCTATTTACGGCTGC
>JAGOJO010000114.1:0-3541 GCA_017995075.1 Bacteroidia bacterium
GTTTCAATTCGGAGGTTATTGTCAGGTCGTATGCCAAATTCATCGCGGGCAATTTCAACAATTACGGGGTCGAGTTCAACGGCAACAATTTTACGGTCGTAGTTGTATTTCTCCCGAAGCAGTTGAATGGATGATCCTGCACCCATGCCCAATATCAAGGTGCGGCTGACATCCTTGATTCGTATGCGTTGTAACACTTTATCCCACACCCGTTGGAGATTACCGTATGAGTAACTGGTATTGCGACTGTCGAGCACTTTTTGTCCGCGATCATAAGTGATCTCCAGAACCCCACTGTATTTTGATCTGATTTTGCGAATCATCACACGAAACTAGCGAACTTTTGGTCGGCAAGGTGGTTTTGTTTCAGAATTTGCGAACGGGGACTGTTTACAATGGCTGCTTGGTTTATCTTTGCTGTTCAATCTTATAATTATGTCACAGGAAATTCGCCAACTGGCACCCGCCGAAATATGGTCTCATTTTGCAGATCTGAATGCAGTACCAAGAGCTTCAAAAAAGGAAGAGAGAGTTATTCAGTTTATAAAAGATTTTGGGCAGAAGCTCGGACTCGAAACCTTTGAAGATGAAATCCGGAATGTGATTATCCGAAAGCCTGCTACTTCAGGTATGGAAAATCGGAAAACAATAGTGCTGCAGTCTCACCTGGATATGGTGCATCAGAAAAATAATGATACCGTTTTTGATTTCGATACGGAGGGTATCAAAATGGTGGTTGATGGCGATTGGGTTCGTGCAATGGGAACCACTTTGGGAGCAGATAACGGGATCGGTGTGGCGACCATTATGGCGATTCTGGCCAGTAAGGAAATCGCACATCCTGCAATTGATGCATTGTTCACCATCGATGAGGAGACAGGTATGACCGGCGCTTTGGGTTTGAAGGGTGGTGTTCTGAAAGGGGAAATCCTTTTAAACCTGGATACGGAAAATGATAATGAGATAGATATCGGCTGTGCCGGTGGTATTGATGTGACTGCGAATGGTACGTATTCAGAAGTTGCATGTCCGGCCGGAGTAAAAGGGTATAGGCTTACCGTTAGAGGGTTGAATGGTGGTCACTCGGGAATGGATATTCATAAAGGACTTGGGAATGCGAATAAAATCATGAACCGTATTTTGTTTTCGCTGAGTGAAAGTACCGGTCTGCATATCGGTGAAATCAATGGCGGAAGTTTGCGCAATGCTATTCCCCGTGAAAGTGTGGCGATGGTGGCTGTTTCAGCAGGTGATGAAGGTAAATGGATGTCCGGTTTTGATCAGTTAAAGAAGGATATCACGTTTGAGTTTAAAACAACTGAGCCGGGACTGCAGATTGTTGCAGAAGAATGTACTGCACCTTCTAAAGTATTGTCAGCTGCAGATGGCAAGAAATTATTACGGATGATTTATGCAGCACATAATGGTGTATACCGCATGAGTGCCGATATTAAAGACCTGGTGGAGACTTCGAACAATGTGGCCAAAGTTACAGTAGTTAATGGAAACATTCAGGTGGCTTGTCTCACCCGTTCCAGTGTGGAGTCATCAAAGATGGATCTTGCTGATGCGCTGAAGTCGGTTTTTGAATTAGGTGGATGTCAGGTGAGTTTCGGTGGTTCTTATCCCGGATGGACACCAAACGTTGATTCTTCGATTTTAAAAGTATTGGTGAATATTTACGAACGTCAGCACGGACATAAACCTGAAGTCGTTGCTTGTCACGCCGGATTAGAATGTGGAATCCTCGGACGTAATTATCCGGGTATGGATATGATTTCGTTCGGACCAACTATTCTTGGTGCGCATTCACCGGATGAGCGAGTGAGTATTTCTTCCGTGCAGAAATATTGGAAGTATGTTTTGGAAATATTGAAAGAAATTCCGGTTAAATAGCTTAATCCCAAACATACTTCCATTTCCCATCGGCTTGTCGTTGCCAGATGGTTTGGTAAACACCTGTATACTGCTCTTGTTTACCTGTACTGTCACGGAATACCCATGCGTACTTTCCATAACTCCAGGCCATGTCTCCATTGCCTGCAACGAAAATACTGTCGGGTGCCCATTGGACTGATGCTGTTTTAAAATGTGGTGCTGAATAATAGTTTCGTATACCTTCCTTGCCTGTTATCAGACTATCGTTTCCTCTTTTAATGATGGCATTCTCAGAAGCAAATTCCTCGAAGGCGGCTGCGATCGATTTTTCTTTGCATCGTTGCATGAAATCAGTTTCCGCTTTTTTTATTTCTTCTTTCCATTTCGTAGTGTCTGTTGTAGCCGGTTCTTGGTTGCAGGAAATCGTTAGCACTGTGATCAGGCAGGTGTAAAGTAGCTTTTTCATGACAGTTGTTGTTGTGATGTTTAAACTATGGTTTTGTCTTGAATTCAATCAGGAATGGTTTGAGTCGGATGCCATCTTCGTTTCTGAAATTGTTGTTGATCAGGAATTGATAGTCTTTCCCGGGCAGTAGTTCAGCTGTGAGTATGTAGCTTTTCCCATCTGCAGCCCATTCGCGTTGTTCGGGTGGTAATTTCGGACAATATGTTTCTCCAAGTGGTCCGAAGTCAATTCCGGCGTTGATTTTATTGAGTGGTTCTGAGAAATGTACGGTGATGGATACTTTTCCGGAGTCGACCGTCTTGCTTCCATTGATGAAGGGTGAAATATGGGTAACAGTTGGCCTCTTGTTTTCATATTCGCTGAAAATGATGGCCATTGTTTTGTTAAAGTATGCTGATGAATCAACAATATTTTCTACAAGACTGTCATTGGCGAAGTCGAGTTGAATCAGATTGTGAATTGCAATATTTTTGTTAGATGATTTCCGGTAATATTCTTCTGCTATCCTGTAGCCTATGTAATAACCGAGATCCCGTTCTTTTAGTTCATTGTTGTTGGTGCCCCATAACCAATTATACATTCTGTCGGGCAGGAATAAATCTTCTAAATATTTAACTTTTACTTTCTCCTGATTAGCCGCGCCAAAACCGAATGAAGGTGTAGTGGATGACTTCCCGGTTGCCAGGCAAGAAAGATATTCTGCAACTCCTTCGTAAAGCGAATTGCAAAGCAGATTGTCTAACGGAAGTTGTTGTTGTGTATGTATATATTCATGAGTAATCAACAGGTCGATGGTTTCGGCCGGCTTATATTTTTTGTAATATGTCTGCAGATTTTCCGGTAGTTCGCTGATGTCGGTAGTGGAATCTGTTAATGCCATTTCTGCTCCAATCAGAATTTTATTATCCTCAATGGTTCCGTTAGTCCTGAAAGCTCCCATGCAAAAGTAAACTGTAGCTGGTTTAGCTTCGGGGTATAAGATTCGTAATGAGTTTAAACTTTTTTCAATAGCCGGTATTTTACTGTTTACAGAAAGTGATGATTTGCGAATCGAGTTCCAGAATCGTGGGTATTGTCTCATCGCCTGAAGAAATGATGACTTTGTGTAGTTTCGTACCCGCATTAAACTTTTTAACCCATCGCTTCCTTTGTCTAAATATTCACGCTGTAAAATGGTTGAATGCAGATTTGTATCCT
>JAGOJO010000114.1:3641-8284 GCA_017995075.1 Bacteroidia bacterium
ATCTTACTTAGTATTTCCGGTGTGGTGATGAGAGGAACAGAAGTGTGGGAGGCAACGTCCGATGTGATGATATGTAATTTGTTCATCACCGACTGATGTTTGGTTTTTAATTCGTTGAAGATTGTACGATGCCAGTAATCTTTGGATGAATGTGTGCTTCCAAAACTTAAGTAAGCGGGGATGGTGGTCTTGTCTGCGTAGGCTGAATCAAATTTCAGTAATAAACTTTCGAGTCGGTCAATGGGTGAGTGGGCAATTACAATGTCAAAGAAGGCGGGCTTTTTTAAATAGGCGGATAAAGCGAATGATGCAGAAAAAGAGTGGCCGAGAAGTATTCTCAATCCTGATGGGTTGTAGGATTGTAAGGCTGCTTCTGTTTCCATCATGAGGAATTCAAGCAAGGGAGATTTTTCACGATCCTGTAATCCTTCGCGGCATTCTTTTTCCCGATTCACCAAAGGGACCATTACAATGATCATCTGGGGAATATCATGGGTGTATTGAAGATATTCTATTTCAGAAAGTAATGGATTGGTGAGCCATTCCTGTTGTGCATCCAAAAGGTAAAGTACCGGATACCGGACCTTATCTGATGCTTGTTTTTTTATTTCCGGTGTCTTTATGTAGATCTTACGAACTTGATGAAAATTGGGAGAGGGGATAGAGATCGTGTCTGTGGAACTATGGCCATCAAACGGTAGTATTAGTAAAGCAATTAAAAAGAGGATTATCCGATTGTTCGCCATTACAGAATTTTATGATTTTTAAATTATAGGTGTTATTGTTGCAGCAAAAGTTAATTTGTTTCTTCCGTAGCAATGAACTTCAAAAATATTTATTTTATTCCGCAATATTCATCTTTTTTTCGATAAATAGTTGTGCCGGTTAAATGGAATTCGAATTTAGTAAGAGGTTTATCAGGCTATAAAGTACTATTAAGACCCTGTTCGCTTAGTCGGAATTATTGCAGGTCATTTTTATTGAAGAGTGCAAATTAATTGCGGTTATATTTAGTTCCCTTCATTGATGTTTCTCACTTGCTTATAAATCAGAACTTTTAAGTTCTTTTGGCTTGTTTTGGCGTGGCTGTTTTAGTATATCCGTTTTACGTCTAATTTTCCCTATATTTGTGGTGTAACCTATGTCTACACCTGATCAGGAAGTAACCGGAAAGCAACTCTACGCTTATCAGCATGCCGCTATCGAGCGTATTTTCGAGAAGCTGAAGGATCATCCCAAGCGCTATAATCTCTTGTATCAACTGCCTACGGGTGGTGGAAAGACTGTTATCTTCTCTGAGATTACTCGTCGCTATATCCGCGAGACAGGAAAGAAGGTGATGATCCTGACGCACCGGTTGGAGCTCTGCGGTCAGACTTCTGCGATGCTGGAAGAGTTTGGTGTCTCTAATAAAATTATTAACTCAGCAGTGAAGGAGTTACCAGTGCCGAATGACTTTATGTGTTATGTGGCAATGGTGGAGACTTTAAACAATCGTTTGCGTGATCAGATATTGTCATTGGATAATATCGGTCTGATGATTGTGGATGAGGCGCACTATAATTCTTTCGGGAAACTGTTGCGCTTTTATGAGAAGGGTGTGGTGCTGGGCGTTACGGCTACACCGTTGAGCTCGAATGTAAATATCCGTATGAAGGATACATACGATGAGCTGATCGTAGGAGAGTCGATTTCTTCGCTGGTGGAGCAGGGCTTTCTGGCGAAGGCGATTACATACCATTACCACGTGGGACTAACATCATTAAAGGTGGGTCGCTCCGGGGATTATACCGTGAGTTCGTCGGAACGTTTGTATAATAATCTGGCTATGCAGGATAAACTGCTGGCAGCGTATAAAGAGAAATGTATTGGTAAAAAGACACTGATTTTTAATAACGGAATCGCTACCTCTGAGTATGTTTATGCTACGTTTCAGGAGGCAGGCTTCCAGGTGAAACACCTCGATCATAATCATAGCCCGAAAGAACGTCGGGAGATTCTGGACTGGTTCCGTACTAAACCTGATGCTATCCTGTCTTCTGTGTCGATTTTGACTACGGGTTTTGATGAACCAACCGTGGAGTGTATCATTCTGAATCGTGCTACTAAATCGCTGACTTTGTATTATCAGATGATTGGTCGTGGTTCCCGCTTGTTGCCGAATAAAAAAGAATTTTCCATTATCGATTTGGGAAATAACCTGCAGCGTTTTGGCTTGTGGGATGAGTATGTCGACTGGAATGCAATTTTTGAGAATCCGGAAATCTATCTCGAGGGAATTCCTTCGGATGAATTTATCGAGCGCAATTATCGTTATGAAATGCCGGAAGCACTTCGTGCATTGTTTACTAAATCAGCCGATATTGAAATGAATATTTTTAATGTCCATAAACAGGTGATGGCAGAAGGGCAACGTCCGAAGATGGTGATCGATTTGTCTATGCAGCAACATGTGCAGATGTGTACAGAGAATTCATCTTCGCTGGATGAAGCTCTGCACCTGGCAGATGTACTGAAGGATGAAATAGAATACCGTATTCGCTGCTATGGCCGTTGTCTGGCGAAAACATCCGAGAGCTATGTGAAGTGGCTGCAGGATGAATATAAACGCACACTGAAGGTGAAACTGATTCACAATTCCCATTACGCAGGCGGATCAGTCTGATCTTTTGCAGAACAGTTGACGATTTCCTTGCGTCAGGAAATATTTTCTCAGTTTTAATTCCGCTTAGAAGCAGTATTTGTTTTCTTCTATGAGGCGCTTGGCAATACGTCTACGTGCTTCAATGGTATTCACCGGCGCAGTTTTAGTAAAACGTTTCAATCCCATGAGTAACATGCGTTGTTCGTCGCCTTCACTCATGGCGTTGATGGCATTTTTACCGGAGATGTTGATGCGGTCCAGGGCGTCAGTGATGTATACGCGGGCCATGTCAATTTCTAAAGCACAGGCTGCTTCACCTTTTATCGAAGTAAGTTTTTGTACTCGCAGTAAAATTGATTCAGCCATATAAGTGTCGATGGCCATATCAGCAATGCGCATGAGTATTTCCTGCTCTTTTGCGAGGGTCATCATGTATTTCTGGACTGCTGTTCCGGCGGTCATGAGTATGGCTTTCTTCGCGTTGGCGATGGCTTTGGTTTCTTCGTCGAAGAGTTTGTTTTCTCCGTTTCCGAATTCAGGAATAGCCATCAGTTCTTTTTGTACGGCCATTGCAGGTCCCATCAAATCGAGTTCTCCTTTCATGGCGCGCTTGAGAATCATATCTACAGCAAGCAAACGGTTGATCTCGTTGGTGCCTTCGAAAATGCGGTTGATGCGGGAGTCGCGATATGCACGATCCATCGGGAAGTCGGCGCTGTAGCCGTATCCACCGTAAATCTGTACACCTTCGTCTACTACAAAATCGAGCACTTCTGATCCTGCAACTTTGAGAATAGCACATTCTACGGCATATTCTTCTGCTGCTCCCAGTAATGCTTTTTCGAAACTCATTCCGTTGGCCATCATCGCCTGTTCTTTTTGTTCGATGAGATTGCTGACGCGGTAAATGGCGGATTCAATGGCGTAGATGCGAATGGCTTGTTCGGCGAGTTTATGTTTAATAGCGCCGAATTTGGCAATCGGTAACTTGAATTGCTGGCGGGTGTTGGCGTAGTCGATACTTTGTGTGCATACCTGCTTTGATCCGCCAAGTGCTGCTACAGCTAACTTCGCGCGACCAATATTCAGGATGTTAAAGGCAATAAGGTGTCCTTTGCCGATTTCTCCAAGTACATTTTCTACAGGTACTTTGCAGTCCATGAAGAAGACCTGGCGTGTGGATGAACCTTTGATTCCCATCTTGTGTTCCTCTTCGCCCAGACTTAAACCTTCATATCCTTTTTCTACAATGAAGCCGGTGAATTTATCTCCATCTACCTGCGCAAAAACGGTGAATACGTCGGCAAATCCTGCGTTGGTAATCCACATTTTCTGGCCGTTGAGGATATAGTGTTTCCCGTCGGGGGAGAGTACTGCTTTCGTTTTTGCTGCAAGTGCATCAGATCCGCTTCCTGGCTCGGTCAGACAGTAAGATCCTTTCCATTCGCCTGTTGCAAGTTTTGGGAGATATTTTGCTTTTTGTTCCGGTGTGCCGAAATAGAGGATGGGCAATGTTCCGATACCGGTATGTGCAGCCATTGCAACTGAAAAACTATGTCCGGCTCCGAGTACCTCAGTCATCAGCATTCCCGTTAGGAAATCCTTGCCGAATCCACCGAACTCTTCCGGAATAGATACGCCCAGCATACCCAGTTCACCGGCCTTGTCGAGGAGAGAAGCCATTAAACCCGGCTCCATCGCGTCGATTTTGTCGAGGTGCGGATAAACATTCTGTACGAGGAACTCATGCGCCATATCGGCCATCATCCGGTGCTCTTCGTTGAATTCTTCCGGAATAAAAACCGATTGTGGGTCTGTGCTGCGTACAACAAATTCTCCGCCTTTTAAGGCATTTCCGCTGGTTTGGGTGCTGGTAGACATAATTATCCTTATTAGATTATTATTCAACGTAAAAGTAAACACATTTGTTCCGTTTCTGCTTTAAATATTCATTAAAATATAAACGCTGCATGGCCTCTAGCCTCTAGCCATTAGCCTC
>JAGOJO010000115.1 GCA_017995075.1 Bacteroidia bacterium
GCTGATCATCCTTACGACGATGGATATATTCCACAACAGCCCATAAGCATCCTAAGCCAAACAGAATTCCCATAAATGGTGGCAAATGAGTAATCGATTTAAAAACCGGAACAAACAATAAGGTACCAACACCCACAAAGAACACTGTATTTCGTTCACGCTGAGTTGTACTGCTCACATGATCTGTGGCGGCAACCTGACCTGTAACTTCCACATGTCCTTTCAATCGGAAAGCAGCAACAGTAAGAGGAATCAACATACAGATTACCGAAGGAAGAAATACACCGGAGATGATGGCTGCAGAGGAGACTTGTCCGCCGATCCATAACATTGTAGTAGTTACATCACCTATCGGCGACCAGGCACCACCTGCATTCGCTGAAATCACAATCATACCGGCGAACAGCATTTTATCTTCCTGGTTCTGCAATAATTTCCTCGACAACGAAACCATCACAATTGTAGTGGTCAGATTATCCAGAACTGCTGATAGGAAGAAAGAGAGAAAACAAACAATCCATAGCAATGTTGATTTCTTACGGGTACGGATAGCCGATGTAATAATGGTAAAACCATCATGTGCATCGATCAGCTCCACGATGGTCATGGCTGCCATAAGGAAAAAGAGGATACCGGCGGTAGACCCAAGATGATGGTCCAGGGCCTCCGTGACAAGCTCTTTATCTCCGGTTTGCATCATAATCCAGATCGCCCAAACAAGGACTCCCGTAAGCAGGGCAGATGCGGATTTATTGATTTTCAGGGGATGTTCGAGCACAATCGCCAGGTATCCGAGGACAAAAACGAGAATAATGAATGTTTCCATAGGAGTGCAAAGTAAAGATTTTCATTCGAATTCAATAAAAATAAGCCCCTATTCCGTGAATTTGACATTTGCAGAATAATTGCTATGTTTGAACAAACCTGCAAATCAAAATTATGAGCAATAAAGAAAGCTGGGGCTCGCGTGTCGGACTTATTCTGGCAATGGCCGGAAATGCGGTCGGACTCGGGAATTTCCTGCGGTTTCCGGTACAGGCCATCCAAAACGGAGGTGGTGCATTTATTATTCCTTACCTCGTTTGTTTTCTGGTGATGGGAATTCCATTGCTGTTTATTGAATGGTCGATGGGAAGATTTGGTGGTCGACACGGTCATCATAGTACTCCTTTCATTCTCGACTCCATGGATCCCAAAAGAGTTTTCTGGAAATACATCGGTGTGTTTGGAATTTTCACAAACCTTGCCGTTGCAGCATATTATTGTTATCTTGAATCATGGACATTAGCTTATATCTGGCATTCAGTCAGTGGTTCGTTTTCGGGGCAATCAGCCGGCCAAATCGCAGGATTTTTTGATAATTATGTCACCTTACACGACGGCGGACTTGAAACTATACTTTTTTGGATTTTTTGTCTTGTATTAAACACCTGGATTTTATCGAAAGGATTAAGTGGCGGGGTTGAAAAGGTGGCGAAAATCGGAATGCCATTGTTGATTCTCTTTGGTCTCTTACTGGCAATAAAAGGAATCACACTGAAAGCAGGTGAACAAGGTGCAATATTTGATGGAACGGTTGGATTGAACTTCCTATGGACGCCTAATTACGATTCAATATGGTCAGCCAAGGTTTGGTTAGCTGCAGCCGGACAAATCTTTTTTACTCTCTCCGTGGGAATGGGATCTATTCAATGTTATGCTTCTTATGTAAAATCAAAAGATGATATCGCGCTAAATGCAATGAGTGCAGGTTGGATGAATGAATTCGTAGAAGTTGTACTCGGTAGTTCGATTCTGATTCCTATTGCGATTGGTTATCTGGGTATCGATAAAGTGGTTGAACTGACTCAATCCGGCGGTTTAGGATTAGGATTCCGCACCTTGCCTTATCTCTTCCAGCAATGGGGAGATGTGCTTGCAGCCGGGGCTGGAGTGGCCTGGTTTGGATTGTTATTCTTTGCCGGTATAACATCTTCATTAGCGATGGGAACACCTTGCATGGGCTTTTTAATGGATGAATTCGGATGGAAAAGAGAACGATCTGCATGGACATTCGGTTTGGCAATTTTAATTCTGGGATTACCAACCGTATTATTCTTTAATCATGGAGTGTTTGATGAATATGATTATTGGGCAGGAACCGTTTCCCTTGTAGTGTTTGCTCTGGCGGAGATTATATTATTCGCCTGGGTATTCGGAATGGATAAAGGATGGAAGGAAATCAATATGGGTGCTGATATTAAAGTACCTAAAATATTCCGGTTCATCATTCAATTTGTAACACCATTGATGTTAGGTTGGGTATTCTTTGCATCACTTCCTGATATCTGGTCGAAGATTACCAATTCAGACATCAAAGCAAAAATCGCAGCTAGTACTAATTCTACCGAAATTGCGGAATTAACTACGCAGATGAATTATCTGAATGGAAGTAGATTGTTACTTGTCGGCATCTTCGTTGGTGTAAGTTATCTGGTATATGTTGCCTATAAAAAACGTTTAATAGAAGGGAGGAAAACCGTATGAACAGTGATGCATTAATAATGATGATTGGTGCAGAAGGCATCATCGCAGCAGTAACTATCTATTTCTTCGCAAAGGTTTTAACTATGCCCAAAAAACAGGAACCTGATTCTTATAATGAGAATTAATCAAAGCTCCTTAATGTTAAAGTGGTTGGCGATTAAATTAAGACAACTTGAACAGACGAATATACTCCGTCTATCACTTAATTCTATGGTTAAGTTTCGGTAAACACTAATTGAAGTAACCAATTAATTAAATCAGCTTAAACATAATCAGCAATAAAAAGGGCGTCCTCGCATTGGGGACGCCCTTTTTCCTTAACAACAATTGTATTAAAACGTAAATCGTAGTGTACCGAAGATATTCCTTCCGGGACCGTTGATTCCACTTGCGAATGTTCTGTATTGCGTATCGAAGATATTGTCCACTCCAGCCTGTACGGTGATGAGTTTATGCACCTGATATGATGCTCTCCAGTTGAGCGTAAACCAGGCCGGCATTCCATCAGCAGTTGCATACTGAAGATTATCTTCACCGCTGTTGGAATAATCTTTGAGTTTTTTCCAGCCATTGTAATTGATGAAGAAATCAGTGCTGAACTTTTTGTAATTATAGTTCAGACCCATTCGCGCAACAAACGGAGGAATATGATCCAGCGGCACATCAGCACTGTCTGTTTTTACCCGACCATAAGTCCAGGATGCACTCAACGAGAGCACAAAATCTTCCATTAATCGTGTGCGGAACGAACTGGAGAAACCGTAGATGTATGCTTTATCCTTGTTCTGATTCGCCAAGACCTGACTCAAGACTCCATCGTAGAGAATAGAATCTTGTCCATTATAGGTAAACACATCGGTAACAATCGCGTCATAGAAGCTGGTATAATAAACAGTATTCTCCCAACTTGTTTTCCCATTGTAGATTTTTGTGATTCCAATTTCACCTGTAACAGTTTTCTCCGGTTTGATATCTTCATTAGGTACGATGATAGCTCCCTGTGCTGTTTCAAACACCTTCGAGAGATCATCTACATTCGGCACACGGAATCCGGTACTGAGCATAGCGGTGAATTTTAAATCATCGTTGGGAATATGAATAAACCCGATACTTCCTGAATACACCGTGTTGTTCTGATTCACTTCGCGGTAAGGCAACTTAAAGAAGGTTGTATCTTCAAAAGTTGATTTCAGCGATGAGATCCCAATACGCGCTCCATCGGTCAAGGTAAGATGATCATTGATTCTCCACTGATGCGAGAAGTAAACAGCGATATTCATCATACTGTTATCTCCATCCGGATAACGCGTATCGAGTGGCTCTGTTTCTCCGGTTTCGATATTTTCTTCCTCCGCTGTTGATATAAGCGATTGAAGCTGCGCATCCATACCGAAATTCACCACATGCCTTGTAGCGATATGCTGGAGATCGATATTAGCACCAAGCACATTTACATTTTCAATGCGGTGCTGCAATCCGGTACGGCCGAAACGTCGCTGATGACGACTCTCCTCCACCGATTGCATATTTACTCCTGCATGAATACGACGGAAGAATCCGGTTTCTCTTTTCTGATTGAAATCGTACGCTACCATAAATCGATCTGCCGGACCATAATACCATTCAGCATTCCGCAAGCCTGCACCATCCGGATCTGTCAAACGATCGTATCGCGGAATATCAGATGTTGTAGATAACTGCACATTCAATCCATGCGTTGTTCGTTCGTTCTGTTTATAGAGAAACTTCTGGATAATATCCACCTGCTTGTATGCACTTTGCACTTGCAGGTAACGATCATCATTCTTAACAAGTGAATCCACTCCATTGAATGTTTCTACATATGTTGGACGCACACCATATTCTCCATCGTAAAATGGATTCTGGTTTTCACCTCCACGCAAGTCACCGAAATTGGATGCAGTGATTGAAGTAAATGAAGCAAATTTTTTACCTCCGATATTTACATCAACGTGGCCTGTAAACTCATCATTCGCAGAGCCGAATCGGGTAAACGCATCTACTTTCAAATTCATTTTTTCGTTACTATGTGCAAACTTCGGCGACTTCGTATAGAGATGAACCACACCACCCAGTGCATCACTTCCATACATCGTTGACGAAGGTCCAAAGAGCACCTCCACTCTTTCCAGACTATTATTATCCAGCGATAAAATATTCTGCAAGTGACCGGCGCGATAGATCAGATTATTCAGCCGAACTCCATCTACCACCAGCACAATACGACTCGCCTCGAATCCACGCAGGACAGGAGAGCCACCGCCCATCTGACTACGTTGAACGAAGATACCGGCCGTATTGGATAATAAGTCGGCTGTAGTTTGTGCCTGCGCCTGACGGATTTGCTTCGCCGTCATCAGCTGCACTTGTTGTGATATTGTTTTGCGGGTTTCCTCCGCTTTATTCGCTGAGATGATCACCTCATCCATTGAATTGGTTTGTACTGTATCCGGCAACTCTGTTTGCGCAACAGACAAGAGCGGACAAAGCACTATTGCCACAAGTAGTACTTGTAGTTTCATTGCTTTAATTTTTTTAAGTGAATAAATAACCGGCCACACATCGATTCGCTGCCCGCAGAAATTCTGCAAGGAAACGAATGAGTTTACCGTCTAACAATAAATGAAATGGGAAAATGGAATTCCATCCGGCGGTGGAGAAGATACTTTCATCAGTAAGTCTTCCGGATTTTCACTCTTCATTAAAAAATGTTCCTTCGATATATATTGAACACGGGGATCAATGGTAATTTTCACAGCAGTTGTATAAAACGCCCCCGACAAAACCTTCAAGGCTTTCGGCAGCTTCGTATCATGCGTATCATGATGCATCACCAGCTTCTTGATCTCACGAAACAAGGACTCTTCTTTTTCGTCATGAATCACTTCCAGCAAAACCTGTCCATCTTCAAAAACACGGGAACGAACATCATACATTTTACCCTCATGGCGTATCTCAAAATGATTCAGTTTTGCCGCCGCATATTCTCTTCTCGACAAGACTAACTTCTTCACATCTGCATCCGGCCGCGCCAATTCACGTTTCATCTCCGCCTGCACTACTTCCCGCTGCACTGTACAGAACAGCATCAATCCGCCGGCCTGCAACAGCATAATCAACAACAAGGGAATCGCCAGGAGTCGCATACAACGAAAATAGGAAAAATTAGCCGAGCCCACAATCCGGCCACCATTTCCCTCGGATCCCGTGCCAGTTACAGACCATCAATAACCAAATTTTAACCACTGATAGTATGGATACAAACAATGTACGCCGTACTTTAGCATTCCCAAAACAATCACGATGAAATCCAAGCTACTTCTGGTATTGCTATTCATTTCCACATTCAGCAGTGCACAATGGAATTCCAATCCGCTCTTTACCGGGCTTTTCCATTCACAACTCGCACCTAACGAAGTTACCACCTGCGTCGACGATTCCGGCAATATCTTTCTGGCCAGTTTTCATGCTACAGGTGGCGATATCCGCATTCAAAAGTTCGACAGCAGCGGGAATTTATTGTGGGGGTTCCAGGGAGTATTATTAAATTCCAACAATAACATTCAACGATTACCGGCGATGGTTCCTGATAATTCAGGAGGCTGTTACGTTGCTTATATCAACGATGCTAATCCACTCGGACCCTATATTCAGCATTTGAACTATTCAGGCACTGCGCAATTTCCGGGATATGGTGTACGCATTGTAACAACCACCGGACTCCTCTGGGAGAACCTGCAACTTGTACGTGATGCACAACATCTTTTCTGCACCATGACGCTGGAAAAGCCATCAACAGTGAATCAGGTGTACGCACAAAAACTCGATTTAGCTTTAAATCCTGTTTGGGACTCTGCGGGAGTTAACGTTGCGCTTCCAAACGTAGAGTATGAAAACCGTGCTTGTCTCACAGACGGAAACGGAGGAATCTATGTTTTGTACAGCCGTTACTTCTCTACCTTCAATCAATATCTGCAAGTACAGCATTTAAATCAGAACGGTATTAAGCAATGGAACACTGTTCCCGAACTCAACACAGGCAAACCGGTTGGTAATGGTAAACAGGTATTCAAAAAATATACACAAAACGAACTCTATATATGCTGGGATGGAGGAGGCAATTCCCTCAATACAGGCATCTATCTGAGCAAAATAGGCAGTAATGGCATCAAAGTCTGGGGCACATCGCCTATAACTGTAATTGACACCACCGACTTACAGGACCGACCCGACATGGACGTTGACTCAGCAGGAAATACGTATGTCGCCTGGCGGGATCGCAAACTTGTCAACGCACATCAATGTTATGCGCAGATGATCCTCCCGAACGGAAGCATCGCATGGAATAAGCCTGCAGGCATTGACACCGGTTACCAAACGAATTATATTTTCCCAAAACTGATCTGCGAAGAAGATGGCCTACATGTATTCTGGACACAATACAATACCAACTACGAAATCCGCACAACGGTAATTGATACTGCAGGAAACGAATTATGCAACCCGGGAGGAATTGGCATTGTACCGCCGGGATATCTGAACATCATCGACCCGAATATTCTATCGATGCCTCAGGGAGGATATGCAATTGTAAGCACTGATGTCAACTCCTTTACCAGTCTCTACATTCATTACACAAATTCGAACTGTATTGTACCGGTCAATATTGAAGAGCATTCCAATGAAACTGCATTCATGATTTACCCAAATCCATCAGCAGGAATTGTAAACATAAAACAAACTTCGCCCACACCAGTTGAATCTCAAATACTGACCATCACCGATCAACAGGGACGAATCATTAAACAAGTTGAAATGGGTCCACTGACGAATGAAATCCGAATCAACACAGAAGAAATTCCGAATGGTTTGTATTTTATTCAATGTGGCGCACAGATTGAAAAGTGGATGAACGTGCAATAAAAAAAGACAAAGGTTTACAACAAACCTAATTCTTTGCAGACTCTTTCTGCCGCCACCTGCTCTGCCTTTTTCTTCACATAATCGGTAGCAGTTGCTTTTTCTTCGCCGTTGATCAGCAGGCGAATGGTAATCAGTCTGGACTTGGCATCTTCACTCACTGTTTCAAAAACTACATTCTGTTTTTCCTTTTGTCCGTAATTCAAAATAAGACTCTTAAAATTCTTCTCTGTACTTTCAATTTCCGAAAGATCCACATGCGGCCGGATGATACGACTTAGAATATACCGTTGCGTACGGTCGTACCCTTTATCCAGATAAATTGCGCCGATGAAAGCTTCGAACGCATCACCGTACATACTCCGATAACTTCCCGGACCTGCATCTTTCTGCAGCATTTCATCTATACCGATTTTCACTGCCAGACTTTTCAGATTCTCCCGACTCACTATTCGGCTACGCATCTCCGTTAGGAAGCCTTCATCCTTGTAGGGATATTTTTTAAACAGCAGATCCGCCACCACTGCACCCAATACGGCGTCGCCCAGGTATTCGAGACGCTCATTGCTCAGCCGGTTACCGGAAGCAGTTTCCAGAGCCAGACTCCGGTGACTAAACGCCAGTTTATACAATGAGAGATTCCCGGGATAAAATCCCAAAAGGCTGTGCAGGGAACGGATAAAAGATTTCTCCTGTGCGTCCGCCTTAAAAAGGAGTCGGATCAGGGTGCGAAGGGCCAAACCTCAGGCTTTATACTTTTTAACGATAA
>JAGOJO010000116.1 GCA_017995075.1 Bacteroidia bacterium
TGGTGAAGATTGCTGCGAAGGCGGATCTGATGTTTGTGAATGGATTCGGTATGCCGTTCTGGTCAGGATTTGTGATTTTCTTCCTGGCAGTGTCGGCTGCTCTTTATTTCGGTCTCAAACGTACGCGTGAGCGCAATATGCCGATCTGGAATCTTTCACTGCTTTGTGTAGTGTTTATTCTGGTCGGTTATAGCTCGTATGCAATGATCGTGATTCGTTCAAATGCCAATACACCAATGGATGAAAACGATCCGGAGCATGCATTTAACCTGTTGAGTTATATCAATCGTGAACAATACGGCGATCGTCCGCTGTTCTATGGTCAGTACTACAATGCCCGCCAGGTTGATCTGGAAGAAGGTTCAATGCAGTATACCAAGTCGTCGGATGGTAAGTACATGGAAACGACACGTAAGATTACTCCGGTTTACGATCCTACGGCATGCACTATTTTCCCGAGGATGTATAGCTCTCAGGATAATCATATCAATGCATATAAAGAATGGGCAGGAATCAAGGGTGACCAGACTCCTTCCTTCGCGCAAAACCTGAAGTTCTTCTGGGAATATCAGGTGATTCATATGTACTGGCGTTATTTCATGTGGAACTTCGCGGGTCGTCAGAATGATCAGCAGGGTCATGGCGGTATTATGAAAGGAAACTGGATTTCCGGTATCAAGGCGATCGATGAAATGCGCCTCGGTCCTCAGAGTGAATTGCCGGATGGTATGAAGAATAATAAAGCCCGGAATGCATTCTATTTCCTTCCGCTTATTCTGGGAATCATTGGTATGATCTGGCATTATCGCCGCGATAACCATGACGCATGGACAACAATGCTGCTCTTCTTCTTTACCGGAATGGCGATTGTACTTTACCTGAACCAATATCCCTATCAGCCTCGTGAACGTGACTATGCATATGCTGCATCATTCTATGCGTTTTCTATCTGGATTGGTCTGGGAGTTGCGGCCATTGCAGAGCGTTTGAAAAAATCGAAAGTGCCGATGCCGGTAGGTGGTACACTTGCAACATTGGTTTGTCTGACTGCTGTGCCAGGTTTAATGGCCAAGGAAGGTTGGGATGATCACAATCGTTCACACCGTTATACTTCGCGCGATATCGCCTGGAACTATCTCCAAAGTTGCGCGCCGAACTCTATTGTGTTTACCAATGGTGATAATGATACATTCCCTCTCTGGTATGCGCAGGATGTGGAGGATGTTCGTACAGATGTGCGCGTCGTGAATCTGAGTCTCTTGAATACAGATTGGTATATCGATCAGATGAAACGTAAGGCGTATAAGAGCGATGCAGTTCCGTTTAGTATGCCGCATGAGAAATATGTACAAGGTACCCGCGACTATGTTCCTTTCTATGACCGACAGATTCCGGGATATACAGAACTCAAGCAGGTAATGGATTTCATCGCCAGTGATGCTCCGGAGTCGAAGGTGCGTACACAGGGTGGTACTGACCTGAATTACTTCCCGACCAAGAAATTCTTTGTGAAAGTGGATAAGGAAGCGGTGCTGAAAAATGGTGTCGTGAAGCCGGAAGATGCAGGGCTGATCGTTGATACTATCTTCTGGGAGATCGATCGTACTTATCTGATGAAAGCAGATCTGATGATTCTTGATCTTATTGCACGCAACGACTGGACACGCCCGATTTACTTTGCCGTGACTGTTGGAAACGATAGCTACCTGAATCTCGAACCATACTTCCAGCTGGAAGGATTGACTTATCGCTTTGTGCCTATTCGTACGAAGCAGGATGGATCAGGCCAGACCGGACGTGTAGGAGTGAAAACCATGTACGAAAACATGATGGGTAAATTCCTGTGGGGAAATATGAAACGTGAAGACGTTTACCTCGATCAGAATAACCTGAACATGACCATGAACTTCAGAAATAATTTCTCGCGACTTGCAGAGGGATTATTACAGGATGGTCGTCTGGATTCTGTGATCACGGTGCTGGATAAGATGAACGATGAAATGCCGGATAAAACAGTTCCATACAATGTGATGATGCTGCGCCCGGTTGAATTGTACTTCAATGCCGCGAAAGGAATTCAAACGCCGTCTATTGGTCCGGATGGTGCGATGCTGAACAGCAATACTGTTGAATTACCTGAAGGACGTCGTAAACATGCAATGGATATGGCTCGTGCAATTACTTTGCGCATGGCAGATATCTATGAAGATGAACTGAATTATTATTTCTCTCTGAAGGGAACACAATACCTTAAATATGTGGATCGTGAACTGAATCAGGGAATGGCCGTGTTTAACGAGCTGATCAGAATGGCTAAAGTGAATGGCCAGGATGATATCGTGAAGCAGCTGGAACCACGCTTCAAAAAGCTGGAAGCCCAGTACGGTAAGTAAAAGAACGATACTTGAAAGAGCCCTGGCAACGGGGCTTTTTCTATTTTGTACCTTAGCAATGTTATTTAGTAGTCGATAATGGTGAAAGTACGTTGGTGGATGAAGTGGCTTTACCCGGGTGTCGTCTGGAATTTCAGTCGCCGGGAGAAAGTGCTTTACCTTACTTTTGATGATGGCCCGATCCCTGACGTAACGCCAAAGGTGCTGGATATTCTGGTCCGTTATAATGCGCTCGCAACGTTTTTTAGTATAGGCGATAACGTTAGAAAGCATCCGGATATTTTTCGTCAGATACAGACTGCAGGACATCGGATTGGCAATCATAGTTTTCATCATTACAATAGCTGGAAGGTTACCGCCACAGATTATATTCATGATGTTGAGCTCGCAACCTCGGTGATTGATTCTGATCTGTTCCGGCCGCCGTATGGAAAACTTACTCCGCGGACACTTTGGTATCTGCGAAAAAAATTCCGTGTGGTGATGTGGGATGTGATTAGTTGCGATTTTGACACAAAGGTTTCGGCGGAGCAGGTGTATCAGAATGTGATCGAAAATGCAGGTCCGGGATCTGTAGTGGTGTTTCATGATAGCCTGAAAGCAGCCCCGTCCATGCTGGTTGCCTTGCCCAAAGTGTTGGATTATTTTAAGAAGGAGGGTTATGTTTTTAGGATTATTCCATAAAAGCACATAACTCGCGCAGGATATTGAAATTTCTTTTACTTTAACGTCTTCAAAATGCAAATCAACCAACTAAAATACTATGTTTAAAAAAATTACTCGTGTGTTAATGCTGATCAGTATGGTGAGCATTTCGTCTGTTGCCTGGTCACAGACGGTAGACAATGACAATGATGGTTACGATGTATCTGTAGATTGTGATGACAACAATTCTGCAGTGAATCCCGGTGCTTCTGAGGTGTGTAATTCTATTGATGATGATTGCAATAGTCTTACAGATGATGGATTAACATTTGCGTTGTATTTTACTGATGCAGATGGTGACGGCTTCGGTGCAAACAGCGATCCCGGACAAAGTTTCTGTACTGCTCCTTCTTTCTCGTATGCTTTTTCTGGTGGCGATTGTGATGATTTTGATAATTCAATCAATCCTTCAGCAACTGAAATATGTAATCTCGTCGATGACGACTGCGATGGTATTGATGATGAAGGTGTAACTACGGTATACTATGCAGATTCAGATGGCGATACGTACGGAGATGCCTCTTCAACTATTGATGCCTGTTCACCGCTTTCAGGATATGTATCCGATGCAACGGATTGTAACGATGCGAATGCGGCTGTAAATCCGGGTGCAACGGAAGTTTGTAATACTATTGATGATGATTGTGATGGATTAACAGACGAAGATCAATCGTTGACAACCGGTGCTATGTCGGGTGCTTCTGATTATTGTGTGCCTCAAACTTATGGCTTCGCAACTTTCTCTGTGGCGGCTGTGGATGGTGCAACTTCCTACACCTGGACACTTCCTTCAGGTATGAGTGTATTACAAGGACAAGGTTCTGCAACGATGTCTGGTTTCTGGACAACCAATGCAGCACATGCCGGAATTAAAGGAGATGTTTGTGTGGTAGCTTCCAATGCTTGTGTGAGTGCAGTTCCTGTATGTAAATCTATTAATGTACAAACAACGGCTCCTGGTCGTCCGGGTTCTATTGTAGGACCAGGAAAACTTTGTCCTGCTACCAGCGCTACATTCTCGGTAGCGGCTATTGGAAAAGCTTCTTCTTATAACTGGACATTACCAGCCGGATTATTCATTACTACCGGTTTTGGTACAAATAGCATCAATGTGGTAGTTGATAATAACTATGTTGGTGGTGTAATTTCAGTGGTTGCTGTAAACGGCTGTGGCAATAGTGCTATCCGTTCAAAAACGCTCTATCTTAATCCAATTACTACTCCCGGTGTTATCACAGGAACGAGCAGCGGATTATGTGGTGCAAGTGCAGTAAATTATTCTACTACAGGATCTCTTTTTGCTTCTTCCTATAACTGGACAGTACCATCCGGTGCTGTGATTACTTCCGGACAAGGCTCTAATGCTATCCAGGTTGATTTCAGTGGTGCTACAGGTGGCGGAAATGTATCTGTTCAGGCCATCAATGGTTGCGGAACAAGTGCAAACCGTAATCTTGCTGTGAAGTTAACTCCGGGACAACCTTCTGTAATCAGCGGGCCACTTTCAAATTGTCCGGGCTCAGTAGCAAATTATTCAGTAGGTGCAGTTCCAAGCGCAAGCGGATACAACTGGATTGTTCCCGGAACAGCATCAATTACCGGCGGACAAGGAACCAATGCTATTTCTGTTCAATGGGGAAGTAATGAAGCTTCTGGTCTGACCATTCGGGTGATACCATCCAATGCATGCGGAAACGGAACACAGCGCGTTCAGAACGGTGTTTCTATAGCCAATGCAGCTTGTGCCCGATTAGCAGCAGGAACCATCAACGATTTGACTGTTTATCCTAATCCTGCTTCACAGGATGCTATTGTCAGATTCACGATGGAAGATGCTTCTCCTGCGGTAATACAGATTGCAGACATCACGGGACGCATTGTTTCCACTACTACTTATGATCTCACTGCAGGTACACATCAATTAAACCTTGGCGTGGAGGAGTTGGCAGCAGGTTTATATACAGTAAGTGTAGTAACCAGCGAAAAACAATCTTCACTGCGACTCATTATCGAGTAATCGTATAGAATCGAATAAAAAGAGGTTGTCTCAGAAAATGAGGCAACCTCTTTTTTTATAAGTCAGTTAGAAATATAGAGTTGTATAAACAAGTATTGCCTGAAAAAAGCGGTTTGTAGGCACCATTTCCCAAATTATTGCTTGCTTGTTAATAATTAATATTCACATAACATGAAAATTTGATTTGGAAATCAGCCTGTTAGGATATGAGTAGAGATTGATCTTTGTCAGATATAGGTGTATACATTGACTCGTATTGAACTGATTTCTAAATTGCAATCAAATTACCTGAACGCAGGTGTCTTTGTCATTAAACTATTTGATAGGATGCAGTTTCTGTTTTCGGGTGATTTTATAACCTACCACCAATACAACCCTCTTTGTCTGAACGAAACCACTACTTAAATTGGGTTAAGGAAATTCTCTCTGTTTTAGGAGGGAGAATAGCTTTTTGCTACTGCAGAAATTTTCTGCGGTCAGAATTCTTTTTATGTGAATTGAAAAAAATAAATCCAAACATAATATCATGAGAAAATCAACTTTCAATTTTACGTGGGAAAGTACCTGTCTATTGGTGCTCTCTTTCGTCTTGTGTTTCATGGTCACTGTTCCTGTCGCGAATGCGCAGATCAGTGTCACGAACAGCACGCCAATCACCGAAAATTTCGATGGAATGGCTGCAACCACCACTTTGCCAGCTAACTGGCGAATAAGACAAAGCTCGGCCTCTCCGACCTGGGCTACAGGTGTGTCGGCAACTACTCAACAAGCTTCGAGTGGTGCTCCGACTGCCGGTGGAACCTACAATTGGGGGAGCACAGCCTCTGAACGAGCGGTTGGGGCAATGACTTCAGGATCATTTGCTAGTCCGAATAATTTGATGGTTAACCTTCAAAACAATGGAGCCTCAAATATTACGAATCTGGCGATTAGCTACAATGCAGAAAGATACAGAATCAATTCTGCAGCAGCATCTGTTCAGTTTTTTTATTCATTGGATGGAACTTCATGGACTGCGGTTACAGCAGGCGATATTGCTACATCGAGTTTTCCTACTGGGACAAACGCATATACCTTTGCAACACCATTAGTTGTTAACGTTAGTACTTTCAACATTTCTTCATTAACTATTACTCCAACTTCTAATTTCTATCTTAGATGGAATATAAATACAACAGGAGGTAATTCTCAAGGAATTGGAATTGACGACGTAAGCATAGCTGCAACCTTCAGTGTAGCAGCAGCTCCTACTCAACTTGCAATTACAAGCATTTCACCTGCTTCTCCAACAGCAGGTAGTCCTTTCAGTGTTACAGTTCAATCACAGGATGGAAGTAACGTTGCACAAAGTGTAACTTCAGCTACCGATGTTTCTATTTCATTGAATACCGGAACAGGAACTCTTGGTGGAACATTGACGGGAACTATTGCAAACGGAACTTCTTCAGTTACTATTAGTGGAATTACTTATACCCCAGGTGAAAATGGCGTAGTATTAACTGCGGCAACTACATCTGGGATGACCCTTACGTCGGCAAATAGTGCTGCTTTCAACGTTTTAAATGCAGCTACTCAACTCTCAATTGTTGGGTTTCCTGCCAGCGGAACTCAAAATACAAATGTTTCAACGTTTACAGTTCAGGCATTGCGCCCTGATTTAACAGTTGATAATACGTACACAGGACTTGTTTCTTTATCAGTTGCTTCAGGTCCTGGTAATATTACCGGTACAACTTCTACATCATGTGTTGCAGGTGTTGCAACCTTCAATGCACTTCAATTTGATACTCCGGGTTCATATACAGTAACAGCAACTTCCGGAGCATTATCTACAGCAACAAGTAGCAGCATCTCTATTGCGGGTGCTGTTTCAATAGCAGAGGATATTCTTCCACAATACGCGATAAACGGCAGCACAACAGGTGAAAGGTTGCCTTATGTTTGTCGATTAACATTAAGTGGACTTTCTGCTTCTTCAACTTATAGATATTTTACAGGTGCATCTACAAATGCTGCCTTAGGACTTTCAATTGCGCCGGGAAATTTTTATGTAATCAACAATGCTTCCGGTGCTAATGGTTACATCGTTGGACAAAGTTCTGCGAAGAGTCTGGCTGGTACATTAATGTCAGGTGATGAGTTTACAACATCTAATCGTTATGGCGAGTTCACTACTGATGCATCTGGTAACTACACCGGATGGTTTTCAATGGTTCCATCCGGAAATGCAGTATTTAACAATGGAAATTCAGTTTATTTCTACGTTCAGATTAATGATGGAGCTGGTGGTACTGTATTGACACAAAGTGTTCGTACCACTAATACTATTTCAATGATCACTGCTGCATCAAGTGCACGGGCCGTACGCGGTACGTCTGCAGGTACAGCTGAGAACATGGTTTTCTTATATGATAATACTACAGGAACAGGTCGCCCAATATATGGTACCTGGATTGAGTCGGATGGTATTACTCCAAACTATTCAACCTGGTACAATCCTTCCGTTGATGGTGTTGCTGGAAGTTGGGGTGCATATATTCCAACTGCATTGGCAAGTGGAGTTCAACGTGTTGAATCAAGAGATGTAAGTACAGCATCTTTAACCGCTTGCCCAGGTACTTCTGCTTCGGGAGTTTGGACTGGAGCTGGAAATACAGTTAACCCAACTGCAGGAACTACTCCTATAGTATTTAGTACTGATGATGCTTCTTTTGCAAATCAAACTTTTTATGCGGACACAGATGCCGATACTTATGGTGATTTAGCTGTTACCTCGGTTGCTTGTAGTACTCCTTCCGGTTATGTATCTAACAGTACTGACTGCAACGATGCAAACGCAGCAATTAATCCTGGTGCAACTGAAGTTTGTAACGGTATCGATGATGATTGCGATGGTTTAACAGACGAAGGTGTAGC
>JAGOJO010000027.1:0-3196 GCA_017995075.1 Bacteroidia bacterium
CCTTTTTTAGTTTGCAGTTTATTGATCAGTTGGTTGGATTTTACTCTTGATGATGGCGGCGATTTCTCCGCTTAATTGCAGAAGATCGTGTCCGCAATCGAGTTCCCGAAGCTGAATATCTCCTTTCATTTTCCGGAGAAAATTGCGGGCCAGCGATGGGGGAATAATAGCATCGTATTTACCCATAATGAACTCTACCCGTATCGGACGATCTTTAAAGTAATGGCGGATCAGATCTTTGTGAATCCGGTAATCACGTAGTAAAATCCATGTATTGAAAATCCGGTATCGGTCGCTTTCGTGACGGGTATTGTGCAGAAAGAACTGGGCAACCTTCGGGCGAATGAAGTTCAGTTTTGAAGCGATGGTGATTGAAGCAGCGAGGAGTCCGGGCACTTTTACCATGGCATATCCTAACATTCTTCCGAAAGGATTTTTACCGGCAAAATCACGGATCCGGTTACGTCGAAGTCCATCCGGTGCCAGTACAAATAACTCATGTATACGATGAGGAATATGGTGTACTTGCCCCAAGACAATTCTTCCGCCCTGACTATAACCAAGAAGCGAGCAACGCACTTTTTTCTTCTCCCAAAGCAACTTTTCAATCATGTTGGAAAGATTAGCTCCGGTAAAGGCCGGCAACCGCTCATCGGGAGGGAGTCCGTGCGGACCATGATAGAAAAAGTCGAAGGCGATAACGGTATAATGCCCGTCTAATTCAACAGCCAGATCCCTGAAATCTTCACCACTCCGGCCGAAACCATGGAATGCCAATAGCAACTCCGGACCCCGCCCGAATTCCTGGTAAGGTAAAACGAAATCCATGTGACGTAAAAAACGATATGGTGTTCCCGGTTCCATTTTGCAAATCTACATCCATCCTTATTATAAATTATCAACAAAGCGATTCCTCTGCCATCGTTTGAGTACTTTTGCCGAAGAAATATACGCCGTAAATGATGCTCAATATTGGCTTTAATCAACCAGGTTTTGTCAGCGGCGATTCATTTTTTAAGATTTTGGTAGTCAGTAAGTTATCTGGCTGTAAGAATGTTTCGGTCCTGTTTCGGACCATCTCCATCGTCAATCCTCAACCCTCAATAATTCTCTGAGATGCCAAAAGATACCTCCATAAAAACCGTACTGATTATTGGTAGTGGTCCCATCGTAATCGGCCAGGCCTGTGAATTCGACTATTCCGGCTCCCAGGCTTCCCGTTCGCTGAAGGAGGAAGGCATTGAAGTGGTGCTGATCAATTCCAATCCCGCCACCATCATGACCGATAAGGTGACGGCAGATCATGTGTACCTGCTTCCACTCAACAAGAAGTCGATTGCTGAGATTTTGACGAAGCATAAAATTGATGCGGTATTGCCTACTATGGGCGGACAAACTGCTCTCAATCTTTGTATCGATTGTCAGAAAGCCGGACTCTGGGATAAATTCGGAGTACGTATCATCGGAGTAGACATCGACGCTATTAAAACCACTGAAGACAGAGAGCGATTCCGTCTTCGCATGTTGGATTTAGGAGCTAATGTCTGCAAAGGAAGAACAGCTACATCGTTCCTCGAGGGAAAAGAAATTGCACAGGAGATTGGTTTTCCACTCGTCATCCGCCCATCATTCACGCTCGGCGGAACAGGTGGAGGATTTGTAGATACCAAGGAAGAATTTGATGCAGCATTGAATCATGGATTACATGCGAGTCCTGTTCACGAAGTATTGATTGAACAAAGTATTCTCGGCTGGAAAGAATTTGAGTTAGAATTACTGCGTGACGGTAACGGAAACGTGATCATCATTTGTTCCATTGAGAATTTTGATCCGATGGGTATTCACACGGGCGACTCCATCACTGTAGCACCGGCCATGACACTCAGCGATCGTTGCTATCAGATGATGCGCGATCTGGCCATCAAGTGCATGAACGGAATCGGGCAGTTTGCCGGAGGATGTAATATTCAGTTCTCCGTAAATCCGGAGAATGAAGAAGAGATCATCGTTATTGAAATTAATCCACGCGTATCCCGATCATCAGCCCTCGCCTCTAAAGCAACAGGATATCCCATCGCCAAGATTGCGGCGAAGTTGGCCATCGGATATAACCTCGACGAATTACAAAATCAGATCACCAAAACGACCTCTGCATTTTTCGAACCGACACTCGATTACGTCATCGTAAAAGTACCACGCTGGAACTTCGATAAATTCAAAGGCGCCGACCGTCATCTCGGACTTCAGATGAAATCGGTAGGAGAGGCCATGGGTATCGGCAGAAGTTTTCAGGAAGCATTGCAGAAGGCTTGTCAGTCGCTCGAGATTAAACGGAACGGACTCGGCGCCGACGGGAAAGAGCTCACCAACCAGGACGCCATACTCGAAAGTTTAAGACATCCCAGCTGGAATCGTTTATTCCATGTGTATGATGCCTTCAAAATGGGGATACCCTTCAAGACCATACAGAAGCTCACAAAAATTGATGCATGGTTCCTCAATCAGCTGGAAGAACTTGTAGAGCTCGAGCGCGAAATTGAAAAATATAGTCTCGAAACGCTGCCGCGCGAACTCATGCTCGAAGCCAAGCAGAAAGGATACGCCGACAGACAGGTCGCACATTTATTACGCTGCCTCGAAAGTCAGGTACATGCCCGCCGCAAAGAGATGGGGATCCACCGTGTTTACAAACTGGTAGATACCTGCGCAGCCGAGTTTGAAGCAAAAACGCCCTACTATTACTCGACCTTTGAAACCGAGAACGAATCAGTCGCCTCCAATAAGAAAAAAGTCATCATTCTCGGATCAGGACCTAACAGGATCGGACAAGGAATCGAGTTTGACTACAGTTGCGTACACGGAGTTTTAGCAGCCAAGGAATGCGGCTATGAAACCATCATGATCAACTGCAATCCGGAAACGGTTTCCACCGATTTTGATATCGCAGATAAACTTTATTTCGAACCGGTATTCTGGGAACATATCTACGACATCATTCAGCATGAAAATCCGGTTGGTGTAATAGTGCAGTTGGGAGGACAAACGGCGCTCAAACTAGCAGAGAAACTTGACAAATACGGGATCAATATCATCGGCACAAGCTACAAATCACTTGACCTTGCCGAAGACCGCGGATCTTTCTCCACCTTGCTGCGTGATTTAGGAATTCCATATCCGAAGTTTGGTGTTATTGAAG
>JAGOJO010000027.1:3296-30207 GCA_017995075.1 Bacteroidia bacterium
GACAAATACGGGATCAATATCATCGGCACAAGCTACAAATCACTTGACCTTGCCGAAGACCGCGGATCTTTCTCCACCTTGCTGCGTGATTTAGGAATTCCATATCCGAAGTTTGGTGTTATTGAAGATGCTGATCAGGCTGTTGAACTGAGCCGTGAACTTGGGTTCCCCTTACTCGTACGTCCATCGTATGTACTGGGCGGACAGAGCATGAAAATCGTCATCAACGAACAAGAGCTCGAAACCCATGTAGTCAATCTCCTCAAGGACATTCCCGGCAACAAAGTCCTGCTCGATCACTTCCTCGAAAAAGCCATCGAAGCAGAAGCAGATGCAATTTGTGACGGAGACGACGCCTACATCATCGGAATCATGGAGCATATTGAGCCGGCTGGAATTCATAGCGGCGACAGTAATGCTGTACTTCCACCATTTGATCTCAGCGACAATGTGATCAAACAGATTGAAGACATCACCCGCAAGATCGCGTTAGCCATGAATGTAAAAGGGCTCATCAACATTCAGTTTGCCATCAAGAATGAAATAGTATACGTAATCGAAGCAAACCCACGCGCTTCCCGCACAGTTCCATTCATTGCCAAGGCATACGACGAGCCATACGTCAACTACGCCACCAAACTCATGTTGGGAGAGATGAAAGTAAAAGACTTCACCTTTAACCCGCGTAAAAAAGGGTATGCTATTAAAATCCCTGTATTCTCCTTCGATAAATTCAGAGATGTAAACAAAGAGCTTGGACCGGAAATGAAATCCACCGGAGAAGCAATTTACTTCATTGACGACCTCGAAGATGATTTCTTCCAGCAGGTGTATGGCGAACGGAATCTCTACCTCTCCCGATAAAATAAAACACCAGCCTAACCGACTTCTTCAAAAGGTATGTCAGAATTCATGTTGGTTTTAGTCATCATCTTCCTGCTCTTCGGGGTGTTCAGACGATATATATTTTTCTTCGTCATGAGTGCCATCTCCAAAAAATTATTTCGGGAGATGAACCGTATGCAAGACCGTCAGCGCGAAGCATTCAGCCAGCAGCAGCAACAGCAGCAAACGCGCGTCAACGTAGACCCCGAACAGACCCGACAGCGTAAAAATTTCCGCGATGACCAGGGTGAGTATGTCGACTACGAAGAGGTAAAAGATTAGTTTTCTCAACTTTCCGGGATAGGAGAGAGACGATTTCAACGGTCAAGATCCCTTTAACAAGAGGTTAAATGCTCGTTTTTTCAGGCAACAGATGCTAAAATATCACTATTTTCAGCCTCTGAAATTCTTATGAAACCATCCCTCTTTAAACAGCTACAGCCGCACCTCATTGCGCTCGGCATCTTCCTCGTCATCACCTTCCTGTACTTCTCACCGGTATTCTCCGGAAAGGCCCTTGAACAACATGATATTGCCCAATGGCTGGGAATGTCGAAGGAGCTCAGTGATTACCGCGACGCTACCGGCATAGAACCATTATGGACCTCTGCCATGTTCAGCGGAATGCCGGCGTACCAGATATCGGTTTTATTCCCATCCAACCTCATACAGTATGTGAGTAATGTTTTCATGCTGGGATTGCCATCTCCTGCCAACCTGCTATTCCTGGGGCTCCTCGGATTTTACATCCTCATGATCACCCTCAAAGCAGATTACCGCATCGGAATCGCCGGAGCCATAGCCTATGCATTTTGCTCATTCAATTTTGTATCGATAACAGCAGGACACAATACAAAAGTCCAGGCAATCATGCTTATACCAATGATCCTCGCAGGAGTGATCATGGCCTACCGGTCGAAGTGGTTATTGGGAGCAGCCATTACCGGATTAGCATTGTCAGTTCAGATCTACGCGAATCACCTTCAGATCAGTTATTACCTCGCCATCACCATCGGCATGTTGATTCTTTTTGAAGCCGCACGTGCAATTCAGGAAAAGCAACTTCCACATTTCTTCAAAGCCAGCATTGCCTTAGGAGTAGCAGCAGGATTGGCAGTATTACCGAACATCACCAACCTCTTGCTGACCTATGAATATGGAAATTACTCGACTCGTAGTCAATCAGAATTAACCGAGAAAAAAGTCAGCACCGGACTCGACAAGGACTACGCACTCGGCTGGAGTTATGGTAAACTGGAAACAATGACACTTCTCATTGCCGACTTCGCAGGTGGATCTACCAGTTACGAACTCGACAATAAATCGGAAACCTACAAAGCGATTGCCACGAATGCCGGCGATGCACAGGCACGATCCTTCGCTAAGGCGGCACCGTTATACTGGGGTGATCAGCCGATGACCAGCGGACCGGTGTACAACGGAGCAATTCCATTCTTCCTGTTCATACTCGGACTCTTCCTCATCGGAGGAACTATGCGCTGGTGGATTATTTCTGCCACTGCATTATTCATCATGTTATCCTGGGGTAAAAACTTCTTGCCGCTCACAGATATTTTCTTCAATCACTTTCCGGCATACAATAAATTCCGATCGGTAGCCATGGCATTGGTTATTGCATCATTCATGATTCCATTTGCCGGAATGCTCGGACTGAAATACTTCACAGATGGAAGCATCGATAAAGCGCGTTTGAAAAAAGCATTAATGACCTCCTTTTACATCAGTGGAGGACTCACATTATTGTTCGCCTTATTGCCGGGATTATTCTGTGATTTCAATGGAGAAGCCGACGAACAACTCAAGCAATACGACTGGTTACTCGCAGCACTTCGACAGGATCGTGAATCGATTCTTCGAATGGATGCATTTAAATCATTCTTCCTGATTGCACTCGCCTTCGGATTATTGTATGCATGGTTAAATGATAAAATAAAATTGAACATAGTAGTTCCTGTACTCGCGCTCTTGATTCTTTTTGATTTGTGGAGTGTAGATAAACGTTATCTCAATGGAGATATGTTTGTATCCAAATCTAAAGCAGAGGCACCATTTGATATGACTCCTGCGGATCAGCAGATCAAACAGGATCAGGGGTACTACCGTGTAATGAATACTGCTGTAAGCACTTTTAATGATGCAAGCACCTCTTACTGGCATCGTTCCATTGGTGGATACCACGGCGCAAAACTCAAGCGTTATCAGGAGCTTATCGAATATCAGATCAGCAAAGGCAACATGAATGTGTTGAATATGCTCAATACAAAATACTTTATCGTACGTAATCCGCAGGATCAATCGCTCGCAGTGCAAACTAATCCCGGAGCGTTGGGAGCAGCATGGATTGTAAATGACTGGAAAGTTGTCGCCAATGCGGATGAAGAACTGAAAGCATTGGATAGTCTCGATACACGTACAACTGCGGTGATCGATCAGCGTTTTGCAGGAGAAATAAAAAATGCACATAAAGGAATAGATAGTACTGCGACCGTTCGAATTATAATGAAAGACGGAAAAGTTGCACCGAATTATCTCGAGTACGAAGTGAACGGAACAAAAAACAATCTTGTGATGTTCTCCGAGATACATTATCCATTAGGATGGAATGCTTATCTCGACGGAAAGCCTGTACCGCATATACGCGCCGATTATGTACTTCGTGCAATGGAAGTTCCTGCCGGAAAACATAAAGTGGAATTCAAATTTGAGCCGGAGTCCTACGCAACAGGTGAAAAGATATCGCTTGCATCCTCCATACTCTTGTTGCTTGTATTCGCAGGATCAGTTTTCGTAGAGTTGAAAAAGAAATCCGCCTGAACATAGATGTCGCTGCAGAAAGTTCTTGTTATAACCTATTACTGGCCACCCAGTGGAGGAGCAGGAGTGCAGCGTGCATTAAAGTTTGTGAAGTACTTCCGCGAATTCGGTTATGAGCCGGTTGTCCTGACTGTGGATCCGGCGAAAGCCAGTTATCCCGTAATTGACCAGACGCTCCTCAGTGAAGTGTCTCCGGATATCCGTGTGATCACCACCGACTCGTTTGAGCCGCTGAATATTCTTTCCGCCGTCATGGGCAAGAAGAATGTTCCTTACGGTGGATTTGCCAATGCCAACAAAGAATCGAAAACACAAAAGATTCTTCGATGGGTACGCGGAAATTTTTTCATTCCCGATGCAAGAGTAGGATGGGTTTCAAGAGCTGTCAAAGCAGCAGGAAAGCTCATAGAAACTGAAGGAATCAAATACGTGTTTGTATCGAGTCCACCGCATTCTTCGCAGCTCATCGGACTGCAGTTAAAACAACGCTATCCACAAATCCGCTGGATTGCAGACATGCGTGATCCGTGGACAGATATTTACTACTACAAAGACTTATTACATACATCCATCGCCGCCGCCAAAGACGCCAGGTATGAGCAGAAGGTGCTGGAAGGAGCGGATGAAATAATTGTTGTGAGTGAAGCCATTAAGCGCACCTTCACAGCGAAATCATCAAAGATCAATGCAGGTAAAGTGCACGTCATACCCAACGGATACGATGAAAATGATTTTGCAGGAGAAGTGAAGCCGGAAGATGGAGCATTCGTTGTTTCCTACGTTGGAACAATGGCAGATACCTACAAGCCCGACGTTTTTTTTAAAGCATTTGCAGCGGTTATAAAAAAGCATCCTCAACAGAAAATCCGGTTTCGGTTTATTGGCAATGCACCATGGACATTAAAAAAGCTTACAGAGGAATATGGTATCGAGAGCCATTGTGAGTGGACCGGACATGTTAACCATGATCAGGCTATTCACTTCATGCGAACTTCCGATATGTTATTACTCATCATACCTGATAGTCGGGGAGCAGAAGGAATACTAACGGGAAAGCTTTTTGAATACCTTGGTGCAGAAAGAACGATACTCGGAATCGGACCTGCCAAAGGAGATGCAGCAACAATCATAAATGAATGTAATGCAGGAAGGATGTTTGAGAGGAGTGAGGAGAATGTAATTACTGAATGGTTATCACAACAGACAAATAGTGTTCTGTGTGGTGATAAAATATATAACGGTAATGGACAGGTGAAAAAGTATCGTCGTCGGGAACTAACCCGATCGGCAGCAGATGTTATAAACGGGAAACAAGGATAAGGCATGTGTGGAATAGCTGGATTTATTGATCCTGTCATTGGACGAGCAGAACAAGAGAAGGTGCTAGGAAAGATGTTGCAAGCCATCGCACATCGTGGTCCGGATGCACGCGGCATGCATTTTCATCAATCGATGGGTATCGGACAAAACCGCTTATCCATTATTGATCTCAGCGCAGATGGAAACCAGCCGATGTTCCGACAGCACTTATCCATTGTATACAACGGAGAGGTGTATAATTACCGTGAGATAAAAAAAGAGCTGGAAGCAAAAGGAGCAACGTTTCATACACAATCCGACACAGAAGTTATTCTCGCCGCTTACGAAATGTACGGGCAGAAATGCGTAGATCATTTTGTCGGCATGTGGGCCTTTGCCATCTGGGACGAAAAAGAACAGATACTATTTTGCTCACGTGATCGATTCGGAATTAAACCATTCTTTTATTTACAGGAAGGCAAACGTTTTTATTTCGGATCAGAGTACAAAGCCTTATTTCCCTCTCCATTATTCAGGAAAGATTACAATTTTCACCAGATCTCCCGAGGCCTGCAACTAGGTTGGAATACTTATCACGACGAAACTTATTATGAGCATTTACATGCATTACCTGCAGCACATAATCTGATATATAAACACAACGGTAGTGTGGAAATCTACAGGTATTGGGATATCGACACCCAGACGACCTTATCTGTAAGTAAATCAGAGGCCATTGACCGGTTCAGACATCTTTTTATGGAAAGTCTCGACTTGCATATGCGCAGTGATGTAGAGGTGGGTGGTTGTCTCAGTGGCGGATTAGATAGTTCAGCCATTGCATCAGTAATTGGAACGAAGTATCCACAAACTTCGTTCAAAACCTTCACCGTATATTACGAAGGAGCAGATGCTGTTGATGAGCGCCCATGGGTAAGTGAAGTATTGAAAAAGTATCCACATCTGGATCCGTACTACTTCACACCAACCGATGATGATATCCGGAACAATTTTGAAAAGGCCATCTACCATGCTGACGTTCCTCTGGCAGGTTCATCACCTATTTCGCAGTATTTCGTTATGCAATTAGCCGCCTCCCAAGGAATCAAGGTATTGCTGGACGGGCAGGGGTCTGATGAGATGTTAGGAGGTTATATGCACTCGTTTTATCGTTTGTTGGGAGATCAGTTTAAAAACTTCAGATTTGGCCGTGCAATGAAGGAGTTAAACAGCCACAGCCAACGACAGGAATTCAGCACCGGGAAGAAAGCAGATTTGGTATTGAAGAGTATTTTATCCGGAATAAAAACGGAGCAATCGCTCTATGAACTGGAATATCATCGTTATCTTCCATTCTTATCGAAGGACAAAGCGACACCATTCAGTTTATCTCCGAAATCCGGCACCCGTCTCAACGAGTTTTTATATCAACTCACGTGTGCCAGTAGTTTACCCACCTTATTGCAATTTGAAGACCGCAACTCAATGGCCTTCTCCATCGAATCGCGAGTTCCCTTCCTCGATCACAGATTAGTAGAGTATGCATTCTCCTTGCCCGACCACCTGAAAATCGACCAGGGAGCCACCAAGCTGGTACTAAGGGAAGCAATGAGAGGAATAATGCCCGATTCCATCAGCGACCGCAAAGACAAAAAGGGCTTCGTCACGCCCGGCGAAGTAAAGTGGTTAAGAGGACCATTAAAACACCTGTTAGAACAAAATTTCAGCCAGCTGGACTTCCTTGAAACCGAAAAAGTCACCCGACTCATCAGCGAATTCAAAGCCGGAGACAACAAAAATGCCAATTTAGTTTGGCGGGTGGCAGTATTAAGGTGGTGGATGGGGTAGGGGGGATTGGCAACTTATTTGGTAATTAAAGCAGAATCCATTAATTTTAATTTGAATTTTAAATTTGTAAAAGATGACTCGTCATTTAAGCTTATTTATCGGGTTGCTGATTTTATTTATGTCAAAGATTGGCTTAGCACAAGATCTTCAGTTTTATAGAGCGATTGGTGGATCTCAAGATGATGGTTTGTATGATTTAGTAACTGATCAGGAAGGGAATATTTTTGTTATAGGATGGTTTTCAGGAACAATAGATTTGGATCCAGGTGCTCAGGTGTTAAATGCGAACTCAAATGGAAACAGGGATATATTTTTCTCTAAATATGATAGTAGTGGAAATCATATCTGGTCTGTATCGCTTGGTAGTGGTGGTCAAGACGAAGGAAGTGTATTAACGGTTGATTCATCGGGAAATGTCATTGTTGCAGGAAGATTTAGCAATACAATCGATTTTAATCCCAGTGCAACTATTAATTCTCATTCATCAAATGGGAATCGTGATATTTACGTTTGCAAATTCAACCCGAATGGCCAATATGTTTGGTCCAGAACATTTGGTGGATCCGGATATGATGATGCAGAAGATGTTGAAGTTGATGATCTGGGGAATATTTTTATCACTGGTAGTTTTCAGAATACCGTGGATTTCAACCCGGATCCTGGTTTTTCAAATTTCGAAACCAGCAATGGAATCGATGATGCATATTTGCTAAAGGTAGATTCAGCCGGATTATTCAAATGGGTGAAAACTTTCGGAGGGGCAGGTCAAGATGAACTAAGCGTTTTAAAAATTATTGATAGTAAGGAACTGTATGTAGGAGGATATTTTACAAGCACAACAACTTTTAGTCCGGGGGTTGTACTAGTTTCTTCAGGAAATGCAGATGCTTTTCTTGCAAAGTTTGATACATCAGCAAATTTTCATTGGGTAAAATCATTTGGAGGAACATCATTTGATGCAGTTTATGGGATGGATATTAGTGCTGAAAAACTATATTTGACAGGTGCGTTTTCAGGAACTGCTGATTTAAATCCGTCTGTAGTCCAAAGTAACTTCACCTCTGCCGGCTTATACGATTCTTTTTTCTCCAGCTTTGATACTTCAGGAAATTTTAATTGGGCCAGAATTTGTAGCAGTACAGGTTATGATATCGGGGAAGGAGTCGCTATTGTTAATGATTCAATTGTCATGTTTAATACCTTTTTTTCTGCTACAGCATTTGTGTCAGGAGTAAATAATTCGATGACTTTAAATTCTTCCGGAGGATACGATCTCGCAAACTGTTTTTATGACAATAGTGGGGAGTTGAGAAGTTTGTTTACGATGTCAAGTAAAGGAGCTGAAAATACACATACTTCATATGCAATAGATGGTAATACTTTGTGGATTAGCGGTTATTTTGGTGATACTATAGATTTTGACCCAAGTGCCACTGTTAATACGAATACAGTTAATAATGGAATTACCGATGTTTTTTTTTCAAAATATTTGTTTGAATGTGATTCGGACTTTAGTGTTTTTAGCCTTTTGCCATCACCAGTTGCCTGTGGAAATGACACTCTCACTGTTAGGATTATAAATGGTTCAGTTAATTCAATTAAGGACTGGTTTATTCCTTCAGGCTGGGTGTTAGTGTCGAATTACAATGATAGTGTTCTGGTTATTCCTAATACGAGCTCCGGAGTTGTATCATGTCGCCAAAGAAATAACTGTTACTTCTCTGATACAATGTCTGTTTTTGTTACAGTCGTTCCTCCCGTCACTAGTTCAGCACAGTTTGAATTGTGTAGTGGTGACACCTTTCATTTGCCAGGAGTAGGTAGCTTTGTAAATGATACGATTTTATTTGTCACTTATGCTGCAGCATCAGGATGTGACTCTATCGTTACAATGCAAGTAGATTTCTTGAATAAATTACTTTTGATTGACTCCGTTGTTATTTGTTCTAATGAGTCATATGTTGTTGGTGGCAATACGTATTCCCTGCCAGGTATATATAACGATACATTAACTTCATTTATAGGTTGTGATAGTATTATAACTACAGTTTTAAGTGTGTTACCTTATAGTGATTTTGTTGCGCAAGCATTGTTGTGTGAAGGAGATAGTATTGTTATTAATAATCATATTTATTCAGATAATGGTGTATATGTTGATACTCTTGTCAATATTAATGGTTGTGACAGTATATTGACTACTCATGTAATTGTTTATCCTGTTAATTTCATTAGCAATACAATTAATATTTGCCAGGGAGACTTTTATAGTGTCGGTGGAAGCGTTTATACTTCCAGCGGGATTTATGTAGATACCTTGCAATCGGGTTTTGGTTGCGACTCTATTGTACGTACCGTGTTGTTTGTAAATCCCACTTCAATTGCATTGCAATCAGTTACAATTTGTGAAGGTGAGTCAGTAACTGTTGGGTCGAATTCCTATTTTACTTCAGGGATATATTCGGACACACTGCAGTCGGTCTCAGGGTGCGATAGTATTGTAGTGACTTCCCTTTCGATAAATGACGTAGATTCAACAGTTGTTTGTCTGGGAAGTGTGTGTTTTGCGCAGCAAGGTGGAGCAATCTATCAATGGTTTACCTGTGATTCCACAGGTAATAACACACTCTCCGGTGAAACAGGACAGTATCTGAGCTTAACTTCTCCGGGTTATTATGGAGTGAGTATAACAGATAATGGGTGTATAGATTCGTCTGCTTGTATTTATTCTGGTATTGTTGGAATACATGACGTAACGGATGAAAATTTATTTCAGATTGTACCCAATCCAGCCTTTGAGAGTTTTACGATTAAAGGAGAATATCAAAAAATTCTACTGTCGCTTATTGATGTAAACGGTAGAAGTTTAAGTCGGAAAGAGATGGTGCAAGGAGATTATTTTTACCTGAAAAATATAGCACCCGGAATTTATTTTGTGCGAATAGAAAATGACAAATCTGTTAACGTAATTAAATTATTAGTTAACTAATCTTTTTATAACCTTTTCCAGCTCATCAGTCCGTTCATAATACCTGTACCGTTCACTGATCCGTTTTCTGTTTGTTTGTCGCGTTGATTCATTTGGAGTGTTGGCTTTTTGCAAAACTGAAATTAATTCTTGAACACTTCGTGTTGAAATTGCCATTTCTGTATTACCTGAAATCTCCGGCATTGAAAATACATTACTCACAATTGGTGTGCAGCCACATAGCATCGCTTCACATAATGCATTGGGAAATCCTTCAGCCATGCTGAGTTGAAGGTAGTATTCATGTTCGTTGAAAAGCCGATGTAGATCGTTGTGAGGAATAGGAGGTAGGATGGTAACATTGTTTGATTTAACATCCAGTTTCTTCCATTCGGGGACACCGGCAATGGTAAAATGATAATCAGGAAATGCTACTGCAGCCTCAAGAATTAAATCAATACCTTTAAGTTGTACTTGAAAAGGATATTCAAATGCGCCTGATACAGTAATAAAACTTTTAGATTTCCGACTCAGATCCAATATTGGCCATTTTTCTGGGTCGTAACCATTTCTGATGATGGTGTATTTATCTGTGAGATTTGGAATGAAAGCTTTTATTCCTTGTTTCTGTGGTTCTGCTGAATCGTAGTTGTACTCAGTGAACCATAATGTATCGTGTTTAGGACAAATATGTGAGCAGAGCTGGTATGACCATTTGGTAAAGTCTCGCAGTATAGGTCTATAGAAGTTTCCATATCCGATACCGGGAAATGAAACGCAATCTGTTCCTCCGGCAATGATCAGTGATTTTTTTCCGGTGATTTTAGTAAATAGTGCAGGAAGGAAACTATGGTATCCTGCGAATTGACATATGAAAATATCAGTTCTAAAGCCATATAAGAGCAGGTGGTAGAACTGTCGAATAAATACGACTGGGAGTAAGTGTTTTTTTCGGACATCAAATTGAAATCTTCTTACTGTTCCAAGGGTTTCAAAAAAAGCCTGGTCTTTATTGACGAAGGAAGAAGTATTCAGATATGTATGTAATATCCGCATCTGTTATTCGGGTTTCCGGGCAGCCACGAGCATTCCTGCGCAGAAATACTCAGTTTTCGGAATGGGAATTAACTTGTCGTCAATTAAACAAACTATTTTTTCAATGACCTGAAAACCCTTTAGAACCACTTTTTTAAATGCCAGGTTTTCTACTTTCTTATTGTCGATTTCGTCGAGCGTAACACCAAACGACATTGGTATTACCAAATCTTTTTGGATTATTTCAAATCCGGCTTCTTTTACTTGGCCGGAAATGTCATCCAATGTCATTACCTTGTGAATATCATAAACTGGCTTATTCATCCATTTCTGGAGAGTCCCCGTTATACCTGTAAGGTTAGGTATAGTTGTAATTAGAATTCCACCGGGTTTTAAAAACTTACCAATATGTTCAAGAACATCTCTTGTATCATTAAAGTGCTCCACGACACCAAATGAACAAACGACATCAAATTTTCCAATAAGGTTTTCCGGAGCATTGAATAAATCACCCAGATAAATATTGCCCGGTACTCCATCGCGGGCTAAAATCTTTTTTGTTTGCTCACAGCCATATTCGGAGTAATCTATGCCGGAAACTTCAAAGCCGAAATTTTTGTGGAAGTAGGATAACCATGTTGAATTACCACAGCCAATTTCAATTAATGTTTTACTTTGGTCAACTGAAAAGATCTTAGAATAGAGAGAATTGAATTTTCTTGCGGCGTAGTTTTCTTGACTCTTAAAGGATAAATTAATTGGTCCGGGAATGTTTTGATTTTCCCAGAAGTTTGTCCAGTATTCTTTATTTGCTTTATCTTTTGGTTCAGTCATATGAAAAATTACTTAGTACATCTAGCCTCAACACCATTACCGCCCACATTTATCCAAATGTTTTTAGCGCCTAGTGATTGTAAGATGTTCTTTATCTGTTTTGGTGTACGGAGGTGTTTGTAGTAGTCGGTTAACTGATCATTCGTGTCAAGTTTACTTAACTCTATATGGAACTGATAGTCTTTTTCAGGAAAAATATAAATAAAGTGTATTAAAGGTGATATTCTATGCAAGAGCCATTGTAAGGGCTTGATGTTCCTGAATCTCCAATGCCATGGAAAAAAGAATTCAACCAATGAATCTACAATCTTTTGTGATTTTTCAGGTTTCATTTTCCTTAACCATTCGCGGTAAATGGGGGTCAAGGTTGAGTAGTATCCTATTCTCCATTTATAATGATCTATAACTAGTAATCCACCTGGTTTTAATTTTTTATATAAAGCTTCTATGGTCCGCTCACTGGAAGGCGTATGCTGAATTACTCCTAAACAAAATACGATGTCAAACGAATTGTCAGGATATGGCATTTCATAAACACTCGCCTGTGCTACCTTGTAGTTTGGTCGTGTTCCTATATTGTGCAGGTTTACTTCTACTGCATTGCTTAAGTCTAATGCATGGACATTCGCATTCCCTTCAACCAGAAGTTCTGTAAATCGTCCGGCACCACATCCAACTTCCAATATATTCTTATTGGCCAAATCGCTAATCTTCTGGCCTAAACATCTTTCAACTCGCTCTCGTGTAACCGGAATACCTACATGGCTGTCTAATTGAGTTTTTTTGAATGTTTGCCATTGGAGTCCAAAAGCAGCTGCATAATTGTCGTTGGGGACAAATCTTGGAATAGAATTTACTAAAGGGAATTTCTCACCGCCAGAAGTAACTAGAAAGCCTTGATTTTCAATTAATGGGAGTTGAGTTTTAGGCGAAATATAGTCGATCATAGTTGGGTTGCCGGTTCGAGGGCTTGAAATTACCACTTTTTAAGTAATACAGTGTATAATTGAGTGTAGGATTTAATAGATTTGCCTGTATGTGTGGATTTGCCGGAATAGTTGATTTTAATAACCGATCTACTGTTGAGGATTTAACTCAAATGGCCGATTCGATTATACATCGTGGGCCGGATGATTCTGGGAATGAGTTTTTTATGGAATACGGGACTACTATTGGTTTTGGCTTTCGTCGCCTCGCTATTATTGATTTATCTCCCAAAGGCCATCAGCCAATGAAAACACCAGATGAACGGTTGGTTTTGATGTTAAATGGAGAAATCTATAATTACAAAGAAGTTAGACTGCTGTTGGTTGATAAGGGGTATAAATTTGTTTCTGAATCAGATACTGAAGTCGTTTTACATGCTTACAGTTGTTGGGGGATTAAAATGCTAAAACATTTTATTGGAATGTTTAGCATAGCGATATATGATCGTGAAAAAGCTGAAGTTTTCTTAATTCGCGATAGAGCTGGAGTTAAACCCTTGTTTTGGTATTTTGCAAATGACCTTTTATTGTTCGGGTCAGAATTGAAAGTCTTTCATAAGCATACTGGATTTAAGAAAGAGCTTGATTTTAATTCAGTAGGAATGTTTTTGAATAATGGAACAATACCTGCTCCATTTTCTATCTTTAAAAATGTTCAAAAAGTTCGCCCTGGTTTTTGGTTGAAAATTGGCCTGCGAACAAAATCGATATCAACAGAGTGTTACTGGAGCGCGGTGGATTGTTACAATCAACCTGCTTCTAAACTGAATTACACAGAGGCTAAATCAGCAACAAAAGATGTTTTACAATCTGCTTGTAACTACAGAATGGTTGCTGATGTGCCTGTTGGAGTCTTTTTAAGCGGTGGATATGATAGCACTGCAGTTGCAGCATTAATTCGTGATAGTGGAGTTAATTTAAATACGTATACGATTGGGTTTGAAGAGGCAGCTTATAATGAAGCAAATCATGCGAAGGCTGTCGCGAATCACATCGGATCAATTCATACAGAATATATTTGTAAAATTGATGATGCGAAAGGTATAATCCCTGAATTACCGGATATATACGATGAACCATTTGGTGATCCCTCTGCTATTCCCACAACTTTGGTAAGTCGAATAGCAAGAAAATATGTTACAGTTGCACTTTCTGCCGATGCAGGTGATGAATTATTTGCCGGTTATTCTCGCCATATTAAAGCTCACAAGTATTTAAAGCGATGGGTTAGTGCCCCTAATTCTGTAAAATCAGTATTAAAATGGCCGGCAAGTATTTGTTCTGGGCTTACTACCGACTCAATTGGCAGAGCTAACAAGTTTGATAGGCTACATGAAATGCTTTCAGCTATAGATATTTCAGATGCTTTTAATAGTATAAATGAGACTTATTCAAATAATGAAATCAGAAATTTATTGAAAGGAAAAGCTGGTCGGCATGTGCCTTTTTTAATTTCAGGGGCAAAGTTCGAGCCTTCTGTTTCAGTGTTAAATAGGGTTTTGGCAATTGAATATTCTACCTATCTGGTAGATGATATTTTGCAAAAAGTTGATCGGGCTACTATGTCTTGTAGCTTAGAAGGCAGAGAGCCGTTGTTGGATCACAGGATATTAGAGCTCGTGGCTACCTTTCCCGATGAATTTAAATTAAAAGATGGAAATGGTAAAGTAATTCTGAAAGATATTGTCCATGATTTTGTTCCCCGGGAAATAATGGAGAGGCCTAAAATGGGATTCGGGGTCCCAATCGATAAATGGCTGAAAGCTGACTTGCGTGAACTCTTTGAAGAAGTTCTTGATCCGAAAAAAATTACTGCAAGTGGTGTCTTAGATCTAAACGCAGTTATAGAGTTGAAGGAGTCATATTTGAATGGATCTATTCAAGATATCTACCGGATATGGTATGTTTTTGTTTTTCAACAATGGTATAATAAATGGATGGCTTGATATGTTACAAGAAAATGTAATAGAATGGAATGGATATGTATTAAGACGCGTTTCTGAAAGCGATGTAGACTTTCTTGTTGAAATTTCAGAAAGTGCATTCGGTATCCGACCATCAAGAGAGTATTATATAAATAAAAATCTAACTTCTTCTTTTGGTGAGCCTTATTTGGGGTATATAGCATTGGATATAGAAAATAAACCTGCAGCCTTCTATGGGGTTTATGCTTGTGAATTGGTGTTGGATGGTAAGAAAGTTAAAGCTGTTCAATCGGGTGATACTATGACTCATAAATTTCATACAGGAAAGGGGTTGTTTACCAAACTTGCTGAATTGACTTACGATTTGTGTAGGCGAAACGGGATTTGCTTTGTCTTTGGTTTTCCTAACTACAATTCTTATCCCGGTTTTGTAAAAAAATTAGGATGGGTCTGTCCCGGGAAACTTAATGAATACAGATTTAAAGTTTATACCATTCCATTGGTGAAGTTGTCTAAGAAGATCAAACCTTTTAATTTATTGTTTAGTATATGGAAAAAGCTGGTTAATAGTTTCTACAAAACAAATGACTGGGTATTTGAAAACTCTGTATTAGAATCAGGTGTTGGTGGTGTTCACAGAGATCAAAACTATGTGAATTACAAAGTGAAAAATGGTGGTAGTTATTTTATAGTGATTGATGGCGTTCGTCTGTGGTTAAAGACAGATGGCTTTCTGTTTGTTGGAGATATTGAGTTGGAAAAGATTGTGTCGTTTGAGATGTTTATAAAGAAGTTAAAGAAATATGCATTTCTGGTCGGGGCCGATGTAGTGCTTTTTCAAACGGTTCCGGCTACCAAACTTGACAAGGCGTTTTCCTCAATGATGACTCCTTCGGAGGCATTTCCATATGGTTTTTGTTCGTTTAATGATTTAGTTGATCCATCCTTGTTTAAGTATAATATGTGTGATCTTGATACTTTTTAAATTTGCATTCCATTAGTTTTTATTGTTTTTAGAGCATGGAATATGGTTGATGCTGCATTTGTAGTGTTACTTACACTAAAGCGTTTAAAAATATCTTTATCAAATTGGTCATTGTCAAGCCTGAAATTAACTGCATACTGAATTTTGTAATCCTTTTTCCGAACAGTTTCTTTAACGATTGAATTATAAGCGCCATCAGGAAATGCGATACTGTTAATGTCTTTTTTAGTTATTTCTTCAAGGATTTCTTTCGAAGTTATTAGCTCAAGCTCCATTTCTTCTCTTGAAATTGAATCCAGATTCGGATGAGTATGTGTATGGGATCCAAAATGAATAAGATTTGACTTAAGTAATTCTCTGATTTGTTCTTTGGAAAGCATTTTGTAGTATGGCGCCAATGTTGATTCACTTAAGCTTTTGGATGAAATAAATTTGAAGTAATTGTGAAAGAAGTTATCTTTTTCAACTTTACTCAATAGTTTTAATTCGTTTTTTATATCTCGAATTGCAATTCGCGAGTATGTTTTTCCGGTTATTTCTTCTAGTAATGGTTTGATTCGTTTTTTTAGAATTTCTTCGGTGATCTGGCTTTTTGTGATATCAATTTTGTCGTACCATGTGGCTTCAGTAGTGTCAATTAAGGAGGTGACGGGAAAAATAATCGCAGGGCAATTATATTTTTTTAAAATGGGAAACGCATATTGATAATTGTTCTCATATCCATCATCAAATGTTATAATAATGTTGATTTTATTTTTTTGTATTTGCTTATTGTTCTGATCAATAAGGTCATTCGGGTTTAAAACATTGTAATGTCTGGAAAAGTACTGGATCTGTTTTTCGAATTCACTGGCCTTTAGGTGGTTTGGACTTATTTCGAAATCCGGTTCAGGGACAACTCCATGATAATTTAAGATTAATAGATTCTTATTGGTGTTTTTTGCAATAAGGCGGTTGAGCCCGGTTTTATTAATGATTGGAAAGATAACATTGCGGGCAATAGATTTTATTAGTGAAGGCATTTATTTGTTACCTGAATATTGAAATAGTTCCACTGAATTTTTCTGTATTTGTCTTGATAAGATATAGATATACTCCTTCAGGTAGATTTGTTCCATTGTGTTTCCCATCCCACTTGAAATTTTGATCATCGGATGCATAAACTTCCTGCCCCCATCTATTGTATATTTCAATTCTTGCGAAATTGCAAATTGAATTCGAAATGTAAAAGTAGTCGTTTTTAAGATCATTATTTGGAGAAAATGAGTTTGGGATGAAAGTGTGCTCACCATTGTTGATCAGGGAGAAGTCTATATCAAAAGAGATTGTGTCTGCACAAGCTGATCCGGTATCAATATAAACTACGTTATTGTAAAGTTCAGATAAATTGAAGGAGTGATTCATATTGTTGCCAAACAAAGTTGTGCCATCTCCGAATTGCCAGATAATTTGTACAGCGGTGTCTGGTGAAATTGATACAAAAACCGACTTTTTGCAGGAGTCTATGCTTAAATTTAGTCCGTAAGTACTTCCCAGGGTGATATTAATAGTTTGTTCTGATGTGTCGGTGCAAAATCCATTTGAAACAATTAGTGATATAGTTTGATCTCCGCTTGTTGGATATGTATAGTTGACTTGTTCTGTTGTGAGTTGTGTGCCGTTCCCTAAATCCCAATTATAATTTGATAGGTTAGTTGATACCGGAATAGCAGATACCGTTCCATTACAACCTGAGGTAGTAATGAAACTTGCATCAGGACTGCCAGCTAAAGTTATTGTTGCGGTGTCGGAGTCCTGACAGACACCATTCGAAGCTACTAGTACAATGTTTAAGTTGGACGGAGATGCGTAACTTATACTTAATGAAGAGTCCAGAGATTGAGTGGTTCCGTTAATTTCCCAGGAATATTGTGATGCAGCAAAAGTGGATGATAAATAAATACTATCGTGACATAGTGAGAATTGCGATAGTATTTCAGAAGTCGGAGTAGTTTGAAGAGGTATTAGTGCATTTGTTGAATCTATACAGTTGTTGTTAGATGCGATTAGAGTAACTGTGTAAATTCCATTTTGACTATAAGTGTAGTTTGTAAGCAAGCCTGAACTGTTGTTACCATCGCCCCAGTTCCAGGTGTAGTTTGTTGCTCCTGTTGTGTTATTGGTAATGTTTATACCGTTTTGACAATCGTCGGTAATTTGAAAGCTACAATTTACAGGAGTAAATATATTGATATTCTGACTTGTCGTGTCTGAACATCCGTTTTTGATTACGATTAATGTTATTGTGTAAGGACCTGCACTTGAATAACTGTAAGAGGGAATAACTCCGCTGGAACTTTGTCCATTTCCCCAATCCCAATTGTATGTTGCGCCAGTTGTTGAGTTGTTAGTTAATACTGCATTAAGATTGCAATCAGATACACCGGTAAATGCCGCGGTTGGATTTTCTTTTATAGTTACTGGAAAACTGATTGTGTCTGTACAGTTTGAATTGGAGATGATAAGTTGAATGGAATAATTCCCTGAGGTTGAATATTGGTGATAGCTGGTGCTGCCTACTGTTTGAGTTCCATCGCCCCAAAGCCATGTTATACTTGTAGCATTGGTGTTGAACCCAGAAATGTTTACTCCATTGTTACAGTCTTCGTTTAGTACGGCCGTTGCATTTACTCCCGGGTTGATAGTAATGACAATCGAATCAGTATCACTGCATAATGCACTTGCGCCTGACTGGGAAATCAGGGTGACAGTGTATTGCCCTGGTGTAGAATAAGTATGAGTTGGCGATGAAACCGAACTCGTTTGACCATCTCCAAAATTCCAGGAAAAATTAGTCGCATTCTGACTAGAATTCTGGAATGATACAGTTGAGTTACATTGATCTATTGTAGGAGTAAAGGATGCAGTTACAGGCGCAATAACTGTAATGTTTTGTGTAGTTGTTGAGGTACATCCACCGTTGGCTACAGTTAACGTTATCGTATATGGACCTGCAGTCGTATATTGGTGTGAAGGATTGGCTAATGTCGATGTTAAACCATCCCCAAAATCCCATGAAAAGGTGGTGGCGCCGGGTGCATTTGAAGTAAATGTGTAATTATCTGCACATGCGTTTGTTGTATACGAAATTGAACTTGATATTCCATTCGTCAGCATCCATGTTTGGGCTGATACAGAAGTCGATCCAACTTGGCCTGTTGAAATATATCCTTCACTTCCAATTGTAAAACATGCCGGATATCCAAGCGGTCTTGTCAGACTATAAGGTGTAATTGTAGTCCATGTATTAGTGACATCATTATACTCAAAGAAATCAGCAAAGGGAGTGCTCGAGTTAAATCCTCCTCCAACAATTCCTTTTCCTCCCATTTCAAATGCACAAGTTGAGTGCCTTCCTGTGCCTGGTAAACTTGCCTTTGCTGTCCATGAATTTGTATTTGGGTCATAAGCCCATACTTGGTTGGTTCCGTTGGTGAAGGATGAAAGTCCTCCAACCGCATAAGCTTTTCCACCAAGAACAAATCCTCTCAGTCCGCTAATTGCTCCTCCGCCATATGGTGCAACTTGTGTCCATATATTCGCAACAGGATCAAATTTCCAGCAATCACTATGGTAACTAGGTTTCCAGCCAGCAACAATATATCCAAAATTGCCAATTCCAAATCCCCAACAATCTTGTCGTGGAGTTCCCGGAAACGATGCTTTTGTTGCCCAACTATTGGCTGAAGGATCATATTCATAGGTTCCAGTTGGGTAATTTGACCCTCCGGTTCCGACGGTAATATAGCCTTTGTTTCCGATAGAGAATCCTGCACCTGCCCAAATTGGGGGACCAGGGTAATTAGCTTTTTGGGTCCAGCTATTGGATATTGCATCATATTCCCATAAATCAGTATTCCCTGAGCCATCATAACCACAAGCTACATAGCCTTTTGAGCCGATCGAGAATCCCATAGCTGCATACCTGCTTGAGGCGCCTATATTTGTTCTTTGTACCCAGCAATAAGAAGCGTTTGCAGCGCTGCTACTTAGAAGAATACTTAATAGAAATAGAAGTTTGAATTTCGACTTCATAAAATTTCCAATTTAGTGCATACCAAATTTAGTAAAAGTCAATTAAAGTCCAAATTTCTAACGACTTTTGGAGCAAATTATTTGATTTCAATGGGTGTCATCAAACGTCAGGGCTTAAAAAATACGATCGCGACCTATATCGGGTTTGGTATCGGATTCCTGAACCTGATTGTGATTCAGCCACATTTCCTTTCGAAGGAGGAGCTGGGTCTGACCCGTGTTTTGTATTCGTTTTCATTGCTGGTGGCGATGTTCGTTCCGATGGGTATCGGGAATGCTACGACGCGCTTTTTCCCGCTGTTTAAGAATATAGAAAAACGTCATCACGGGTATCTGGGCTTTATGTTGCTGTTCCCGTTGGTGGGTTTTATCCTGGCTGCGCTGGGTCTGCTATTGTTTAAGGATGCCATTATGGCGCGTTATGCGGCGGAGTCTCCGATGTTTAATGAGTTCTATTTTTATGTTTTCCCAATGACGTTCGCTGTGTCGTTTTTGTCGGTGTTGTCGATTTATTGTTCAGTGAATTTTAAGAGTACTATTCCTACTTATCTGAATGATATCGTGGTGCGGATTATGACTATTGGTGTGGTGAGTATGTATTATGTGAAGTGGCTCGATCTGGATCAGTTTATCATGGCGTTTACGGGAATTTATGTGGTGCAGATGCTGGGTCTTCTTGGTTATATTTTTCAGTTCGATCGTCCGGGTTTTAAAATCGACTGGCCGTTCTTCCGTGAGCAAAAAGTGATGCAGCTGGTGAAGTATGGAATGTTGCTCTGGTTCGCCTCTGTGGCTTCTATCGGTTTGAAATATTTCGATGCGATTATGATCGGTCAGTATATGCCGCTGAGTTTTGTGGGGATTTATACTGTGGCGGCGTTTATCCCTACTATCATCGAGGCGCCGTTAAATGCGTTCGATCGGATCGCTTCTTCTAAAATCGCATTTGCCTGGCAGGAGAATAATCGTGCGGAGATCGATTCAATTTACAGGAAGTCGAGTCTGTATATGTTTATGATCGGCGGATTCCTGTTTCTGAATGTGAATCTTAATATCTATGATCTGTTTAGCTTTCTTCCTGCCGGTTATGAGGAGGGAGCTTCTATCGTTTTAATTCTGAGTACGGGTAGTTTGTTCAATATGGCGACAGGACTCAATGCGGCTGTGTTGTTTACCTCGGATAAATACCGTTACGGGGCCGTTTTCCTGATCGCGCTGGCAGTGGTAATACTGGTGTTGCAGATAATGTTGATTCCGTTGATGGGAATGAATGGCGCAGCGCTGGCAACATGCCTGGCTTCGTTTTTTTACAATGGATTGTTGTTCTGGTTCGTGCATCGTCACTTCCAGTTGCAGCCATTTGAAAGAGGAAATCTGGTGGTGCTGTCGCTGGTAATTGTCCTTTTCGCGTTGGGTTGGATGCTGCCTTCGCTGGGAAATCCTTTGTGGAATATTCTCTATAAAGGAACGCTGATCTCTACCATCTACCTGGGTGTTGTTTATAAAACCAATATCGCCCCGGAGGCATTTGAGCTCCTGCAACGGAAAAAATCTTGATTTTCGTTAATGCGCTGCCGTTAGGAGAGGCTCTTGAGCAGCTTCTCGCATTTGGTTTTGTTTTCGGCGTCGTCGGTCGATTTTACCGGAATGTTCAACGCTTTCTGCAACCACGACTTGGCGAGCTGTTTGTCCGTTGTCTGGTTGCGTTCTAAAAGACTGACAGCGATTTCATAGTAGTGGATGCCGTTGTAGGGTTCGAGGAGAATGGCTTTTTCGAAATTGCGGATGGAGTCTTCGTATGATCCTCCGGGCATACCTCCGAAAATAGCTTTGATCATGGCGCGTTCAAATCCGCTGAAGGCTGCTACTACGCGGTGCCAACGTCCCATGATATGATAGGGGCCGGGTAGTCGTGGATCGAGCTTGATGGCTAACTCGGCTTCGGATTTGATGAGCTTGGCGTTGTCGATTTTGGTGCGGTTGCCTGCATTTTCACTCATCCTGCCAATGGATACTGCATATGCATAATGGGCATTGGCATTTTGTGGATATTGAGTTATTGCCTTTTTGCCGAGATAGGCTGCTGTCGTGTACCATTGCTGTCGCTGTTCTTCAGTGGGCTGGTCATAGCCAAGCTTTGAATAAATGAAGGAGGTGCGCCAGAGATAGTCTATGTTGGAGGAGTCGCTGCGTAATAAATTTTTATAGATGGTGAGGGCTTCGCTGTTTTTACCTTCTTGTTCCAGTTTTACTGCGTAGCGATATAGTTGCTGTTCTTTTTTCTCTTCTTGTGCTTGTGTATGACACGTTATACTGAGAAGTAACAGTAGTAGAATTGTTGTTTTGTTCATGGTTATTCTACCGGCTGTTGGGAGGAAAGTTTGCGTAGGTCGATGGCTGTCCTGCCGTCTTCGTGCCGGGTGAGGATGGATTCGAATTTGGAGTCCCATAACATCTCTTGCCATTTATAGGATGTTCTGGCGTAAATCTGCTGTACGTAGGTGTCGTCAATCGCTTTAATGCTGACCATGAACTCGGCGTCGAGGTGTTTGTAATCTTCAGGCGTGAGGTTTTTAATCGGACTCTCCTGGTTGATGGGATGTACAATCGTCCATGACATAGCGAGGAAGTTGATCTTCTCTACTTCTAAGGTTAATCGTTGAAAACGTCGTACCAGTTTGCCATTCTGTTCTTCGTTGTAGGCAAATAATACCAGTGCTTCTACTTCGATGAGTTGGTTGTTGCGGGCATTGGCTACGCGAAACATTAAAGCGGTTGGTGCGTCTGCCGATTTAGTGGGATGCTGATAGGGCGAAACAAGAATATTGTCGCTGTACAGCAGTTTGGCGGTGGGCCGGGAGAAGCGTCCGTAGAGGAGTCCTGTTGCGAGTGCAAAGCCCATTAAGCCGATCATGGCTTCTAAACTGGCGAGACTGCTGGCAAATGTACCCATCGGATTTATGCGTCCGTATCCTACTGTGGTGAGTGATTGGGCGCTGAAGAAAAAGATCTCCTGAAAATATTCCCATTCATTGGTATATACCATGCCGGCGAGTTGGTCAGGCGCAAAGCAGTAGTAGATGAGGGTGAAGAGTAGGTTGACAGTTACATAATAAAATAAAATTACTAAGTTGAACTTCCACCATTTCATCGTGATGAGCAAATGGTAAATGTTCAGCCAGCTGAATCGTGGCTCACCAAGGCGTACAATGTTGGCAGATCCATCTTTGTTTAAGATCCGTTGTCCGCCTTCGGTTGTGGTGGTGCCAAAACCAAATTCCGGACTCTCCTGCCGCTTAAAAATTTTTACAAGTTTTGATTTGGAATCTCCACTGAACATCTTGTTTTCGGATAGGGCAGTCGTTAGTAATGTGTATGGTTAATCGTACGATTCGAAACGGATAGCTTTTCTGTCATATCCCATCACTTCCAGACGATGTCTTGCTTCTTTTAGCATATCCGCCCATCCGCAGATGTAGAAATAGGCCGGCTGGCGCTCTTTGAAGATCTCTTCGTAAATGGAATGTACATATCCTGTTTTGCCGGTCCAGCCTTCGTTCTGTCTTGACAATACCGGATGGAAATGAAACGAAGGATGCTTCTCCATTAACTCTTCCATCTCCTTGCGGTAAAGAATGTCTTTCTCCCATCTGTTCCCGAATACGAGATGCAGACTTTTATGCGGTAATCCTTTGTTGAGAATGTCGATAATCTGTGATCGGAGTGGCGCGATGCCGGTACCTGTTCCAATGAAACAAATATCGCGGTCGATTGTTTCCGGAAGCTGAAATTTACCGAGTACTTTGGAAATGTTTACCTTGGTTCCTACTTTGAAATTCTCCCACATGTATGGAGTTCCCAGGCCTTTTTCGTTGAGTACAATGCAGAGCTCAAAGATATTGTCGTTGCTCGGTGCAGAGGCGATGGAGTAACTGCGATTGGTGTACTTGGAGTCAATCGGCAGGTCCAGCATGATAAACTGTCCGGCTTTGAAACTGAATGGAATTTCATCGGGCACTTTGATGAAGTACCGTTTTACTTTTTCCGTTTCATCTTTGATGTCGACGATGGTCGCTTCGTTAAATTGATATGCCATATCAAAACAAGGTTTGGATAAAAATAAGTGTTCCTTCCTTCTATGCCAAATGCTAATTTTAAACGGTTGAAAAAAAGCGGTCAGGATGAAGGAGTGTTTTTCTTTAATCGCCTTGTTTGCAGTGGTTTATTGAAGACTTGAGCGAGTAGGAAAAAATGTTTTCACGATAGTGTTTATCCTCTTGGATGATATTGTAAAATGGCAGATCGGAGATAGTCGCGGTCGAGGTGGGTGTAGATTTCGGTGGTGGTGATGCTGCTATGTCCTAACATCTCCTGTACAGCGCGTAAATCTGCTCCTCCTTCAATGAGGTGGGTGGCGAAGGAGTGGCGGAAGGTGTGCGGACTAATACTCGTGCGGATGCCGGTGCTGCGGGCTAGGTTTTTGATAATCGTGAATACCATTACCCGCGTTAGTTTTCGGCCTCGTCGGTTGAGGAAGAGATAATCTTCATGGCCGGGTTGTATGGGGAGATGACAACGGTAGCCTTCAATGTATAAACTGATTTGTTTGAGGGCAGAATTACCTATGGGGACAATGCGTTCTTTGTTTCCTTTTCCTGTTACTTTCACAAATCCAACATCCGTGTACGTTTGGCTGAGTTGTAGTCCTACCAGTTCTGATACGCGAAGCCCGCACGAGTAAAGCGTCTCGAGCATGGCTTTGTTGCGTTGTCCTTCCGGTTCGCTAAGGTCGATGCCGGCGAGTAAGGCGTTGATTTCTTCTACCGTGAGGAAGTCGGGGAGCTTATGGCCGATCTTGGGTCCTTCAATGAGCTCAGTTGGGTCATCCTGCAGGAGGTTTTCCATGAGGAGATATTTATAAAATGCCTTAATTCCACTGAGAACTCTTGCTTGCGTTCTGGAGGTCATGCCGAGCTCGTTGATCCATTTGATAAAATCCTGCAGTACTTCGTGGTTGATCTGCTCCGGGGCGATCGATAGCTTTTTATAGTCGAGGTATTGAACCAGCTTTTCGAGGTCATGTTCGTAGGCTTCGAGGGTATTGTTCGACAATGACCGCTCAAGTCGCAGATAACTGCGGAATCCTTTGATATATGATGCCCATGTTTGCATTTGTTGGCGAAGATAAAGGGTTGTGGTATTGCGGAAGATGTTATTTTAGCAGCCGATGCGTATAGATATTCTCAACGGTCCAAATCTGAACTTATTGGGTGTCCGCGAACCGGGAATCTACGGTACCGGCGATTTCCTCTCGTTTTTTAATCAACTTCAGGAATCATTTCCGGATGTTGATCTGCATTATTACCAGAGTAATGTGGAAGGGGAGTTGATCAATAAACTGCATGAAATCGGTTTTTCGAGCGATGGTATTATTTTCAATGCCGGTGGTTATACGCACACCTCGGTGGCGATTGCCGATGCCGTTGCGGCTATACAATCACCGGTTATCGAGGTGCATATTTCCAATGTGTATGCCCGTGAAGAATACCGCCATGTAAGTTTGATGGCCGGTAAATGTAAGGGCGTGATCAGCGGATTGGGGCTGGATGGGTATGCTTTGGCTTTGCAATGGTTCCTCGGCATCAAAAAATAAGTCGTTAATAATTGCCTTAAAAGTAACCGGCGGTGGTCGCGATTTGCGGCGTTGCTCCGGTAATTTTGTGGTATGAACGATGGTGTATCGGATATTCATTGGCTGGCTGGTTCGGTGTTGATGGTGCGTCCGCTGCGGTTTGGGTTTAATCCCGAGACAGCAGAGAGCAATTCTTTCCAACATCACCCTGAATCAGAGGAGACACATGCACTGGCTATGGCAGAGTTTGATGGCCTGGTGGCGTTGTTGCGTTCAAATGGTATTCAGGTGGTGGTGGCGCAGTCGTCGGACCCCTTGACTCCGGATGCGATCTTTCCGAATAACTGGTTCAGCACACATGCCGATGGTTCGTTATTACTCTATCCGATGTTGGCCCCTAATCGCCGGCGTGAACGTTCGGTGGAGATGGTGGATCTGTTGCATTCATTGTTGCCGGATGCACATTTGATCGATTTCAGCGGAGAGGAACTCAATGGAATTTATCTGGAAGGTACCGGAAGTATCGTTTTTGATCATAAAAATAAAGTAGCGTATGCAGCATTGAGCCCCCGCACTGATGAAACTTTGCTGACGAAGGTTGCTGAAAAACTCGGTTATACACCGGTGTCATTTCATTGCATCGATCCTTCGGGTAAACCGGTGTATCATACCAATGTGGTGCTGCATATTGGTCCGGGCTATGCATTGATTTATGTAGATGGAATTACTGATCTCACTGAGCGTAGTCGGGTGCTAGATTCATTGCAGGCAGGTGGTTTGCGGATTGTACCAATCGATCAGCAGCAATTGATGAATTTCTGCGGAAACCTTCTCGCATTACGAAATGCAGATAATATTCCTTGTATCGTTTGTTCAGCTACTGCCTGGAATTCGTTTAGTATGGATCAGCGTCAGATTTTATCGGCTTATGGGAGAATTGTTATGGCTGAAATTCCGGTGATAGAAAAAATTGGAGGGGGTGGTGTCCGTTGTATGTTGGCTGAACTATTTTTTAAGGAGGAGGAGAGATGAGTTATCAGGAAAAATTGAAAGTGTTGAAAGTAGTGGAGTTGGCGCAAGTGCTGGCCGGACCTGCGGTGGGAATGTTCTTCGCGGAGCTGGGATCCGAGGTGGTGAAGGTGGAAAACAAACTGACCAATGGTGATCTTACCCGTCAATGGAAAGTCTCGGGTGAAGAAGCGTCCTCTTCGGTCTCTGCATATTATCACACCGTCAATTGGCATAAAAAGGTGCTGATGATGGATCTTTCCGATAAGATAGATCAGTCTGCACTGCATAACCTGTTGGAGGATGCAGATATCCTGCTAGTTAATTTTAAATCAGGAGATGCAGAGAAGTTTGGATTGGAATCTTCGGTACTGCGCAACCGTTATCCCCGTTTAATCATTGGTGAGATTGTCGGGTATGTGGATAGTGATAAAGTAGCCTATGATGCGGTGTTGCAGGCGGAGTCGGGTTTTATGTACATGAATGGACAGCCTGGTGATCCACCCTTGAAAATGCCGGTGGCGTTGATCGATCTTCTGGCCGCGCATCAGTTGAAAGAAGCATTATTGTTGGCATTGTTGAAGAGAGAGTGGGAGGGGA
>JAGOJO010000028.1:0-19326 GCA_017995075.1 Bacteroidia bacterium
GCATCTACTTTGTTCTGATCGATTAACGACAGTGGAAGTTTAGCTTTGTATTTTCCGTATTGTTCCAGTAATTCAAGGTCGATGTTCAACCTTCGTGCAATATCACGAATTGACTTAATATCGGCTTTCGTAGCAATTTCAAGATCCGTCAGGTGTGCTGTCGTAGACATATTCAGGTATTTACAGTAGTTATTTTAAGCTTTCCAAAGATAAGTCTCCTATTCGAAAATATCCTCAATCAGCAGTGGAACTTCCGTCTTAAATCGACGAATAAGTTCAGAAAGTGCATCCATGGCGACATTTTCCTGCTCGGAGGAGGTTAAAATAAATAGTGAAATTGCCCCAACCCTTACCTCTCCCCGGCTCTGATAAATATGCATACAAGTGAGTGAAAACCGACTAAAAATCTCCTCCCGAAGCTGATATAGAATATCTTCAGCCTTCACCTCATCAATACTGAACCTTCGGGAAAGCAATGATTGTCCGTTTTTAGTGTATTCCTGCACTTGCTCCAGATAAATCCCATGGCCATTTATCCGTGTCTGGCTACTATGCTTTTCAATGGATTCGGCAATAAATGAAGGGGGAATCGGTCCTTCAAGAAATACTTTTTTCTTTCTATGTAATGGTTGAGTCATGTCCTAATTTACTGCTTTAAAGAAAGCTATAATACAGAAAACAACCGTTAGAAAAGCAATAAAAAAGTATTAATCTCCGGAGATGCGTTTATAGTCATCCGGGGTATTTATGTTCGCCAGTAGATCCGGGCTCAAACCCAGATCAGATTCAATGTCCATTAGGCGACAGTAATTCAGGTTAATCAACTGCATCATTTTCAAAACCCCGTTCTTGATACCGGTTTCCCAATGATGGATGCAAGACCGTCGAATCAACAGGGGAAATGGCTCCGGGCGATCCTGGTACTTCACTAACAAAGCATCCGCTAAACCTGCATTCATCAACAAACCCTTAACCAAATCCTGACTGATGGACGGTGCATCACAGGTACAGAACAGCAGTTGGTCAGCCTGAGAATCCTTCATCGCCGTATAAACTCCACCGGCAGGTCCATACCCTTTCAACAAATCAGGAATAACCCGATAATTCAATGACTGATAATCCGCATGATCTGATACGATTGTAACATCCAAACCAACCATGTGCAGTGTTTCAGCAACATGATCTACCAGACGTTTTCCATTCAACAAAAGCATACCTTTATCGGTCCCCATTCTGGAGCTTTTCCCTCCTGCTAAAATATATGCGGAGGTCTTTAAAACTGAATTCATAATCCACGCAAGGTAGGGAATAAAAGTACGTTCATCGGCATTCCCGGCTGTATTTCCGACTGATTTTCATCAAGTATTACCAATGCATTCGCATCCACAAAAGCATCCAGCTTATAACTTTCCTGATGCGCCAAAATCTGCACTCCGGTATGATCAACAAAAGCTTTAAGAATCTGAGTCATACCGGGTTTACAATGAAATGTATTCAACGAAGGCAAAGTCGCAAAATCAACGAAATTTCTCCGACATAACTTACTCAAAGCAGGAATCACCAGCGTATAAAAGCAAGTGAGTACTGAAGCAGGATTACCGGGCAATGCAAATACAAGCTTCCTGCCTTTATATCCAAAAAACACCGGTTTTCCCGGCTTCTGTTTCACTTTATGAAAACCGGGCTTTACTCCCACGCTCTCTAATGCTGGCACAACGAAATCATAATCACCCACTGAAACTCCCCCTGTGAAGATAACCACATCGGCATTTTCGAGAGAAGTTGCCGCTCTCTTTGCAATACGTTTCAAACTATCATTCACCCTGTACACTTTCACCTCTTTAAAAACACCCAACGCTTCGAATGCAGCCTTCAGGGCAATAGAATTACTCTCGTAAATATGTCCAGGCTTTAATTTTTCACCGGGCGATTGCAACTCATCGCCTGTTACCACGAGATGTAATACCGGAGGCAGATATACGCTGACCTTGCTGATCCCAATAGACGCAAGAAAAGCAATTGCACCGGAAGTCATCAAGTCACCCGCAACCATCACTTTTTCACCCTTACTGACATGTGAACCTTTCCTTCGAACATTCTTCCATGGAGTCAACAAATGTGAGGGGAAAGTTACCTCAGTACCGTTTACAGATGATTGTTCCTGCACTACAACAGTATCAGTACCCTTCGGCAATGCAGCACCAGTAAATATCCGGGCGGTCTCCCCTTTTTTAATCTTATGCAATAGCGTTTTACCAGCTTGAATTGAATCAGTCAATTGGAAGGAGACATTCTCTTCTTTGTGAATTTCAGAGGAAGCTAGTGCATATCCATCCATTGCCGACTGATCAAATGGAGGGGAATCATATGGAGCAACGATATCAGCAGCTAAAACTTTACCGAGCGAAAAACTAAGTGAAACCACACCAGACTTTGGAGCCGGAGTATGTTTCAGAATCAGTTGAATTGCCTCCTCAAAACGCACCATAATTCTCTTATAATTCCCTTACAGGAAGTTCCACCGGTTTCTTATGTTTCCAACGGCGATGACTCCACAGCCAATATTCCGGCTCTTGCAAAATATCTCTCTCCAGCAAACGGGTATGTGCTTCCGTTATTTCACCATAGGCCGTAGTTGCAGGATTTTCATTTACTAATTCAAATTCTACGAGATAATGACCGCGCGAAACCTTTTTTATACAACCATAAACTACGGGATAATTATATTCGCGGGCATATTTTTCCGTCCCATACAAAACGGCAGTATCTTGATTCAGAAAGGTAGTCCAGTAAGCATTCGCCACCTTACCCGGCGACTGATCGGAACCAAAAATGGTAACTGTACGAATATCTCTCCCCGACTCAAACTCCTTTTTTACGGCAACAATCGGAATCATCTTCAAACCATACTTACCTCTGGTAGCGCGCATCTTTTCATCAAAGAACTTATTGGTAAGCGGCTTATAGATAGCCACGCTTTGATGTTTCAGCACCTGATCGATTCCGACAGCAAACAGCTCCCAGTTATTGAAATGTCCACCGGCCAGAATTACGTTTTTCCCTTCATCATAAAACCGGTTAATCACTTCCGGATTTTTGAACTTCATACGTTCATTTACATCCTTAGGGCTGATAGAAAACACTTTCAGGCTTTCCACAATAAGATCACAAAAATGACTGTAGAATTCTTTCGCTATTTTTTCATGCTCCTCCGGAGATTTATCAGGAAATGAGCGGGAAATATTTCCATAAATCACCTTACGTCGGTACTTAAACAGCCGATAAAACAAAAAAAAGAGGAAATCGGAAAGTTTATAAAGAGCACCAAATGGCAATGCCGAAACAGGCAAAATCACCAGATAATAGAGTAACGCAGAAGGAATATTTTTCATGATCAACGGCTACGAAGTTCGTAAAAAAAACACCGAACACCTTGTAAAAACGCATAAAAAAAGCGGGGACACTTTCGTATCCCCGCTTTTAGCTTTATAAAGAACGATTAACGAACGATCAGACGTTTAGTAACAACAGAACCATTTACGTTAACTTTCACCATATACACACCATCTTCCAGAGATTGAACCGGAATATTGAACACATTTTTTCCACTTGCAGCAGAAGAGGTACGACTAAATACATTTTTACCCATCACATCAAACATCTCTACAGTAAATGCACCTGATTTCTGTAACTCTATTTCAAGTTGTGCAAAATCTACAGCTGGATTTGGATAGAGGCTCATAGAGAACTCAGGAGTTTGAGTTTCGCTAACAGCAGTTGTAAGGCCATAAGCTCCACGATTCACGTTCATAATGAATCCTGTTTCAGCATCCTGCAATACTCCAATTACACGCATATGTGCCTCTTCGTATGTAGCAGGAACCACATAAGAGAAAGTATAACTATAGGTATTGTTTGCAGAAACAGTTGGAGGTAATGAATTCACGGCACCCTCAAAACCACCGAGGATTTCACGACCAACGAAATTGTATTCCATTGAAGAGAATGGAACCGGATCTGGCTCAGCATTCCAGTCATGACCTGCACCAACAAGTACATTGGTAGAACCACTGTAATAGTTCACCTGACTATACTGAGCGTTATTGCCAGTCACTTCATCTTCTACTAAAATTGCATTGAAACGATAATCACCAGAAGCATCAGCTGCAAAAGTAGCAGAAACCACCACGTCCAACTGACGGCTATTTGCATCAAAATAAGCAGAAACAGCTACATCGGCAGGAGAAACATCGTTAATACGATCAAGATATTTTGCTTCAAAATCAGTAGGATCTACATCTGTATCCTTACGATCAATAGCACCACCAGGATATCCTCCGATCAAACCGGCCATACCTGCGTCATACACTGTATTTTCCATCGGATCGTTATTATGCACTGCCACTACAATAGCCGAATTCAGATACACTGTATCAATTTGCTCTGTATAAACAGCACCACGAGGACACCATCCACACCATGTTCCTGTCGCTTCTTCCACCAATACTCGCTTAGTAGTCTGGAAGGCTAATCCGGTTACTGTTGCATCCAAAGTATCATTCAAATTGTTACCATCACCAGTTACTTCCGCCCAAACTTTCAGATTGTAAGCAGAAGGAGAAACTACATTCACCGGGGTACTATGAGTAAAATTATAAGAAGCACCAGAAGCAATATTTAAACCATTCAAGGTAGTTGTATAAGTAGTTCCATTTACATCATACTTCACATCCATTGAAGTGATAGCTGTTGAACCGAAATTCCGAACGCTTCCAGCGATTGTAGAAGTACCTGGAACAATTACAAACTGGTTATAATTGAGAGATTTCATTTCCGCATCCACTGCAGCCTGTGTTCCATAAACGAATTTGTAATAAGTATTGTCATCAGGCAATGCATTTGTTCCTGCCTGCGACAACACATTTGGTGATCCTGTAACTGAAGTGGCTGTAGCAGCATCTATTTGAACTCCGATAGACACTTGTTTAGTAGAAGTGTATCCTCCGGTACGTTGATCAACCACATAAATATTATTGGTGGTTTCTTCCAGTACAATACTCCAATATGTGAAAGCGCTACCAGTTGAAGCAACGTTTCCGTATCCATAGGATCCAAACTGAATCCATAACTGACGATTAGGTGCAGTACCAAATGTTTTCTTAACCACATTATCGTTAGTACCTAAGGCAGACAATCCCCAAATACAAACTGATTTGTCAGGAATCAATGCACTTGGGAGGGCAGCACGAGTATAAGTTGGTGCAGCAACAGCAGTAGACACATCAAAAGTAAGAACAGCTGAGTTCGACACTTTAAACTGTGTAACTGCAACACCGTTAAATGAAAACGGGAAGCCGATCGTTTGAACCGGAGACCAAATAGGTGTTGTTGCAGGACTTGTTAAGACGGTAGCCCATGTAGTTGGCAAACCACCTCCAACAGGATACTCAGGATCAACATTTAATCCTTCAGGATTAGTGCCTTCATTTACATACGGCAAATAATAATACTGTGCATTTGCTACCTGCAGCGTACACAGGACGGCAAATAATAAGCTGTAAATTTTCTTCATGGATTATGCTATATAGTATGTTTTTTTTCAAAGATAGCAAAAACATTCCAAAAGAACAATCCTTAAAAAGTCCTACAAAAGCCATGTATAACACCATGAAATAAAAACTCTTACGATCGGATATCACCAAATAATACAAGTTGAAGATGTATGAAATAAAACAAATCAAGATTTTATTTTAAAAACCATGACCAGCCGTTTAATAATAAAATATATATCAAACAGAATGTTAATTAATATTTCTTGGATGGTATATTCCTCAACACTATATTTATAAAAAATATTCCTAACACAAAACCAAAAAAAATGAAAAGAAAATTATCGATTGCTGCAGTATGCGGTTTTCTTATGCTGAATGCAAATGTTCAGGCACAAAACTGGCTGCTGAATGGAAATGCAGGAACCTCATCCACCAATTTCCTTGGAACGACTGATGCGAAAGCATTAAAAATAAAAACGAACAACTCTGTTCGCATGACGATCACCAGCTCAGGAAAAGTTGGAGTTGCTAACCAATCACCAAAATCACGTCTGGATGTATTTGGCGGAGGAACCGACACAAATGCTGTAATATTAGGAACAGTTAAATACACAGGATCGATCAATGTTTCCGGAGTAAAGGGTTTATCTACAGTAACCGACTCAACCGGATTTGGAGTGGAAGGAAATGGAAACTTAGGCGGTATATATGGTTATGGAAATAATTATGGTGTAATCGGTGATGGATTCGTAGGTGTTTATGGAACTGCATCAGTTGCCGGCACAACAGGATTTCCTTCAGGAGTTTGGGGACAATCATCAGGTGGTCAGATCAGCAATGGCGTTTACGGATACGCAACAGGTGGAACTCAGAATTTATCTATCTGGGGTGATGCTGATGATACAGTAACAGTTGGTGGTATCCGCGACTATGCTGGATATTTCAACGGTAACGTATTTGGAGCTCGTTACTTCCAACTTTCTGATGAGCGATTCAAAAAGAATATTGAACCAATGAACGCTGTATTACCAAAATTAATGCAGGTTAAAACTGCGACCTATACTTACGATCGTTCAAAGTTCCCTACTTTACATTTACCAGCCGGAGCTCAAATGGGATACCTTGCAGAAAATCTGGAATCACAATTCCCAATGGCAGTAGCCAACACAATTTTACCTAAAAAGGTGAACCCAGTAACAGGAGAAGTGATTACTGAATCAGCTGAAGCGAAAGTAGTAAACTACAACGCGATGATTCCGGTATTGACAAAAGCTATTCAAGAGCAACAAGTACAAATTGAAGCTAAAGATCAGATGATCGAAGCGCTTCAAAAACAAATGGCTGCCCTTGAATCACGTCTGAACCGCATCGAAGGCAATTCAAACACCGAGAAAACCACTATCAATGTATCTGATGCACGTTTGGAGCAAAACACTCCGAACCCATTCAACGGTGTTACTACTATCAACTACACGCTTCCTGAAAATACGACCAATGCAACCATTACCATCACAGGAATCAATGGTCAGGTTATCCGTACAGTTAATCTGAATGGAAAAGGCAAAGGTCAATTATTGCTTCAGGCAGAAGAGTTAAGTGCAGGTTCTTACATGTACTCACTTCATGTAAACGGCAACCTGGTTGATACAAAATCATTGTTGCTCCAGAAATAAGCAATCAGCTAAATTAAGTTTAAAAGCCCGGGAGAAATCTTCCGGGCTTTTTTGTCAGATATCCTTTGCTCTTGGTATCTTTGGCGCAATACCTATGAAAAAAGCATCAAGTATACTCTTGTCTATTGCTATGTTTCTGGCAATAGCAAGCCCGGCACGTAGCCAATCCTCCGGTGAAATCTACGAGCAAATCGAGAAATTAAAAACTAGTGCTACAATCTTATACATTGCAGCACATCCCGACGATGAAAATACCCGATTAATTACCTGGCTTTCCAAGGAAAAGAAATTCAGAACAGCGTATTTATCATTAACTCGAGGCGATGGCGGCCAAAACCTGATCGGATCTGAACTGGGGATAGATCTGGGGCTGATACGCACGCGGGAATTGATGGCCGCACGGGCAATAGACGGAGGAGAACAATTTTTCACCAGAGCCTATGACTTTGGCTTTTCGAAAACACCGGATGAAACATTGACCCTATGGGAACGGGAAAAAGTGTTGGAAGACATCGTCACGGTTATCCGAAACATACAACCAGACATCATTATCTGCCGTTTCCCGCCCGATTCCCGTGCCGGACATGGACATCACTCCTCCTCAGCAATCCTTGCTGCTGAAGCCTTCAAAGCTGCCGCAGACATTAAACGATTTCAATCAGACCCCACTAATCCGATTACCTGGAGTGCGAAAAGGATTTATTGGAACACATTCAATTTCGGAAACAACAACACTACCTCTGAACAACAATTAAAATTCGACGTTGGCGCTTTTAATCCTATTCTGGGGAAAAGCTATGGAGAACTTTCTGCCGAAAGCAGATCACAACATAAGAGTCAGGGATTTGGAGTTCCATCACAAAGAGGAACGCAAATAGAGTATTTCCTCCCCGTTGATGGAGATACTTTAGTGAAAGATCTTTTTGCAAACATGGGTAATTATCTTATCACCTCTTCCAATTATGGACATCAAACTGAGCTTAAAATCGACTCGATACTTCAGCATTTTGATTTCAATAACCCATCCGGCTCAGTGCCCGCACTTCTGCAGTTAAAGAAAATGTTCACTAAACTTCCCGGTTACAGTCCCACGTTCCGAAAAGTACAGGAGTTAGACAAAATCATATTGCAATGTTTGGGCATTTGGGTTGCAGCATATTCTTTCCAAGAGGGATATGCTACGGGCGATACGCTACATGTGAACTTTCAGGCGATATGTAGAAATTATAGTGGTGTGCAACTAGGAATAAAGAACAATGGCTTAATGATAGGCGATACGACAACGCAACTGGAAATTCAAAAAAACTTTAACCGAAAACTCATCCTTAATTCTATTTCTACAACTACACAACCCTATTGGCTGGAATCACCCATAAAACATAATTTATTCGACGTAAAGGATAACTCTCAAAACACATTACCATGGTCGACTCCGGCAGCATATATTCATTACAGTGTATCTGTTGATGGAACAGTCATTGAATCGAAGGTGCCGGTCACATTCAAACTAACGGACCCTGTTCGGGGAGAAATATTCCGGCCATTGGTGATTAAGCCTGTACTCACCGGACATCTCAACGAACAAACATCTTTATTCCCCTCTGGAAAAGATCGTAATTACAAACTCAAAATACAACATAACAGCTCCAATCCAGACAGCTTCCTGATTTCTGCATCTATTCCATCATCTCAACATTGGAAAATCACCTTTAGAGATACATTGCTTGTATTTAATGGCAGGGAGGAAAAAACAATTCAGTACAAAGTCTCGATAAACGGCAGCGGAAATTTTCAGGACACATTGATATTTCACTACAAGCCCTATCAATCATCAGCTAAGGTCCAATTGGCCGGACTAAAAGAAATCAGCTATGACCACATTCCTAAAATCACCTGGTTTCCCCCACTCCATTCAAGGTTAATAGCCTCGTCTGTTAAAACTGTAAATAAAAAAGTACTGTACATCAAAGGCGCCGGAGATGAGGTAGCAGATATGATTCGGCAGCTGAATATCGAAGTCAAGGAAGTAACGGCAGCAGAGATCGAAAATATAAATCTTGAAACCTACGATGCAATAGTTACTGGTATTAGAGCTTACAATACAGACCAGGGTTTACCATCGGTTTTCAGTAAAATAATGGAATATATTCAACAAGGAGGAAGTTTCATTGTACAGTACAATACCAACTCCAATCTTCATCCGGTAAAATTCATGGCTCCATACCCTTATCAGATCAGCAGAAACAGGGTCACCGAAGAACAAGCTACCGTTACGTTCACCCAGCCGGAACATCCTGTATTCAACTTTCCCAACAAAATCACAGAACAGGATTTTGAAGGATGGATTCAAGAACGCGGATTGTACTTCGCAACTAAAGCGGACAGCAGCTATACAAACCTTCTTCTCATGAACGACAAAGGAGAACAGCCTCAGGAAGGCTCTTTGATTTACTGCAACTATGGAAAAGGAAAATATATCTATACAGGAATTTCTTTCTTCCGCCAATTGCCGGCCGGAGTTCCAGGGGCATTTAAACTCTTCAGCAATTTGATTGCTCCAAGAACAGACAAGAAGCCTACGGGAAAGTAAACCCAACTGATGAACGAATCGAAAGATAAAATTAAGTATGCAGGACTTGCAGCCTTTCTGCTGTTGCAGATTATGCTGTATTTTATAATCACCCAATACTATTCATGAGCACTATTGACTGGGTTGTTCTTCTGCTCACACTTTTAACGGTCATTTTATATGGCATGTATAAAAGTCGTGGACAGAAAAATATTGACTCTTACTTTTTAGGTAACAACAGCTTACCATGGTATCTTGTACTGTTTTCCATCATGGGAACGCAGGCGAGTGCCATAACCTTTTTGAGCGCACCAGGACAAGCGTACACTGATGGAATGAGGTTTGTACAATACTATTTCGGTCTACCGCTGGCGATGATTTTTATCTGTATGTTCTTTCTTCCGATGTACCATAAACTGAAAATCTACACAGCTTATGAGTTTCTCGAAACACGATTTGGGTCCAACACCCGACTACTAACTTCATTTCTGTTTCTCCTTCAACGCGGGCTATCAACGGGAATCAGTATTTATGCCCCATCGCTGATACTTTCATCGTTACTGGGCTGGGAAATCAGTCTGACTAATCTTTTAATGGGCGGACTTCTTATTATCTACACAGTAAGTGGCGGTGTCAAAGCCATATCCTACACGCAAACCCAACAACTCATTATAATTTTTCTGGGAATGTTTCTTGCGGGCTATATGGTAGTACATCTACTTCCTGAAGAAATCAGTTTTAGCGACTCCCTTAAAATAGCCGGAAACTCAGGCAAGCTAAATATCATAACGACCGGCATAACCGAAGATGGGTTCAACTGGAAAGACAAGTACAACATCTTTTCCGGAATCATTGGCGGATTCTTTTTAGCCCTCTCCTACTTTGGCACTGACCAGTCACAGGTAGGAAGATACCTTACAGCACCTAACATCAGTGAAAGCAGAAATGGACTATTGATGAATGGCTTTGTAAAGATCCCCATGCAATTTCTTATCCTTTTAATAGGATCACTGGTATTTAGTTTTTACAGCATCTATCAGGCACCAGTCCACTTCAACAGCAAATTGGTCACATCCACTCTACAGGGAGAATACGGCAACGAACTTCAGCGCATCAATACACATTATGACACCACATTGGAGTTACGAAAATCCACTGCGCTTGCATTGATAAATGCCCCTGAGAGTTCACCACAGCATCCCATACTACAAACCCGATTAAATCAACTAAATCATCAAACAGACTCCATTCGTAAAGAAGCAGCAGTCATCATTAAAAAAGCTAATCCTGGAAGTGATGCAAGTGACACCAATTATATTTTCCTTCACTTTGTTATACATCATTTACCCAAAGGTTTGGTTGGATTATTAATCGCAATAATTTTCTTAGCAGCCTGGGGATCTATTGCTGCAGCTTTAAACTCACTTGCATCCACATGCCTCATCGACTGGCACCATCAAATCCGGAAAAAGGACCGGAATGATCAACGCAACCTGACTTTATCCCGCATTTACACCTTTGCCTGGGGCGTATTTTCCATTATCGTAGCACAACTAGCAGGAAAAACCGGATCGCTGATTGAAGCCGTGAATATATTAGGATCACTGTTTTATGGCACTATCCTTGGGATATTCTGCGTAGCCCTGTTTGTCAAGTCAATCAACGGCAAATCAGTATTTTACGCAGCACTTCTCACTGAAGCTATAGTGATTTCCGTGTATATCGGAGACGCCATATCCTTTCTATGGTTAAATCTGATTGGTTGCGCAGGAGTGATGTTCATAGCCGCATTGCTTCAATTTACCTTGTTCAGGGCTGAGAAGAATCATCCGGTTTCGGTTCGTTAACTCGAGAATTTTCAGTACATTTCGGGTACTAAATCTACCTGACAATGAAAAAACTCTTCGCATCCGGAATTTTAATTGCTGCTGCATTTCTCTTCCCAGCCTGTGATAAAGATAATCTCACAGCATTTGAGTTCACCAATGACTATGCTTCCTTTAATATTACGGTAACACCTACTACCACTATGGGTGATCTTTCACTTGGCACTGTGGAAGTTGAAACAGACATTCAGGAACTAGTATCAGATAACGGTGTTAATGTTGACAATTTGAAATCCATAAAAATTACCGGCATAAAGCTGACAATTCTGGACAATGATCCATCACCCTATACATTTGACATACTTTCAAAAGTAAATTCAAGAGTAGGAAGTACAACCGGAGGCACAATGATTGAATTCGCCAAAAAAGATCCGGTACCTACTGGTGGATTAACGACATTGGATCTTGACATTAACAATGTTGAACTGTTAGATTATTTAAAGAAAACCAAATTCAAATTCGATATTAACGGAGCAACTACTGACTCAATCGACCATTCATTCGACGTAAAAGTTGAATTAAAAGTGAAATTCGAAGGAGAACTTATCAAATAGACCAATTCATTAAAATATAACTCAAAAAATAAGGCTGTCAAAACTGACAGCCTTATTTTTTGCATAGTTTTTGCCTATTACTTCAGCGATTGAATCAGTTTTTCATTCAATTTCACGTAAGTATCATCACCATCTTCTTTTGCAACCATCATTGACTTAGTAGCAGTTTCGATAGCTTCCTTTTTCATCCCCAATTTCGCCTGACAATTTGCTTTTTGGTGAATTGTCCAGTATGCTTTAGGGTTCATTTCAATTGCTTTATCGAACCATACCAATGCTTGCTTAAGATCCTTTCCATTCTCCATATAATAGTTAGCTGCGGCGCCATAAGGACGAGTATCACCAACTACATACTTCTGAATATCTTTCATGATTTTCGCATCAACATCACAAGTAACATTTACAGAAATCAATGTTTTATCCCACATCAATTGAAGATCACATGAAGTAGACTTCATATTTCCGAGTTCAATTGTAAATGTTTCCACTTTTTCAGTAAGAGCCATTGGAGTAGCCTTTACGCGAACAACATCTTCTTTCTGATCGTATGCATCAGGTGAAGTTGTAGATGTGCTTTTAGTGATGATGATTATCCATTCCGTTGCGCCTGGAATAGATAACAAACCATATTTCCCAGGACTCACCTTCACACCACCAATCATAACGGTATCACCGAAAGTAACTGTAGTTGCAGAATTAGCACCCGTACGCCAAACAGTATTAAAAGGCACTACATCTCCAAAGATGGTACGACCTTTCACGCTTGGGCGAGAATAACTGATTTCAATATTTGACAAGCCAAAATCCTGTTTAACCGTTTGGGAAGGAGATGGTGCCGGCGTTTTCAAAGATTGAGTAAATGCAGTTGTCGAAAGCGACAAAACTGCAAAAGACATGATAATTAATTTTTTCATAGTTTATTGGTTTAATGCTGAAACACTTCAGGGACGGCAAAGTTAATGCTTTCAATTATCATTTTAACCAGCTATGACTATCAAACCGACTTACTCAATAATTTCCTACTTTCGAAGCTGCCATCGCCGCAAAAATGTCAGGATCATTAACCAAAACACCCTTCAATCTCGCCGTATTTGCAGCAGGATTAGGATTTTTCGTAGATGCTTTTGACTTATTCCTCTTTAATATCTACCGGATTCCAAGCTTAAAAGACCTGGGATTATCAGGTTCAGAGCTCACCATTACAGGTGAAAGGTTGTTAGCGATTCAAATGGCAGGAATGATCACCGGAGGAATTTTAACAGGAATAATCGGAGACAAAAAGGGTCGTGTTGCGGTACTGTTTGGCTCCATCCTTCTTTACTCACTCAGTAATATTGCAAATGCTTTTGTAACAGATGTAAACAGCTATGCCATCATCCGGTTTCTTGCAGGAGTAGGTCTTGCGGGCGAATTAGGTGCAGGAATCACATTGGTCAGTGAAAGCATGACTATACAACACAGAGGCTACGGAACCATACTGGTAGCCACCTTAGGGGCCCTGGGAGCTGTAACTGCAGGATTGATCGGGAATATAATTCCATGGCGAACAGCATTCTTTGCAGCCGGACTACTTGGAATGCTATTATTGCTCTTACGACTAAAGGCAATGGAGCCATCCATGTTTAAAGAACAAAAGAAACCGGGAATTAAGCAGGGATCATTTTCATTACTCTTTTCAAACGGGCAACGCAGTCGTAAATACCTCGCCTGTATTCTGGCCGGTGTCCCGATCTGGTACAGCGTAGGATTATTGATTACTTTATCTCCTGAAATCGCCTCTCTCAAAAACATAAAGGGTCTTCAACTGGCCACCTGCTTCATATTATTTCAAAGTGGCATCACCGCCGGCGACCTCTCAAGTGGGATTTTAAGTCAGCTTTTTAAGTCGAGAAAGAAAATTATTCTTGCATTTATGGCTATTGCTATAGCAGGTACACTACTCCACTTCCAACGAATTTCCAATTCACTTTCCTTAAACAGCACTTCCTTTCTCATGGGCTTAGGATGTGGGTACTTATCCGTTTATGTTACCACCACAGCAGAACAATTTGGCACCAATTTACGCGTACTCATCACCGCCACCGTCACCAATTTCATGCGAGGGGCTGTGACCTTACTTGTCCCATTTCATATCTGGCTCGAAAACGCCTTCCATTTTACACTTATAGAGAGCTTAGCGATTACCGGAATAATTGTTTGGTCACTTGCCCTACTATCGATGATATATCTTCCTGAGACTTACGGTAAGGATTTAAACTACACTGAATCTTAAAATGAAATCGAATTTACCGGAAGCATTTAAAGAACGAATCATCGGACAACTCCCCTATGATGAATCGGAACAATTTTTTACCTCTCTGCAAACCACTTCTCCGGTTACAATCAGATATCATCCGAATAAATGCAATAACAAACAACATCTACCGGAAATACCCTGGTGCAAAGAAGGAAGAATTTTACCTGTACGTCCGGTATTTACGCTGGACCCACACTTTCATGCAGGTAACTATTACGTGCAGGAAGCCGGATCAATGTTATTAGAGCCACTACTATCGGATTATATCGATCAGTTGAAGAATGGTTTAATACTGGATTTATGTGCAGCTCCCGGAGGTAAATCCACGCATTTACTATCGCTACTGGGTAAAGACTGCACATTGGTATGCAATGAAATAATTCCACAACGAAATAAGGTACTGCGACATAATCTTGCGAAGTGGGGATATCCCAATACAATTGTAACGCAATCGAATCCTTCACAAATTGCCACTTCCGGATTAAAGTTTGATCTGATTGTAGTTGATGCTCCATGCAGTGGAGAAGGCTTATTCAGAAAGGATCCGAAGGCAATGATGGAATGGAGTCCTTCACAAGCCCAACAATGTGCAATACGTCAAAACAGTATTCTCGATGAAATTCTTCCAACTTTGAAAACCGGAGGTCTACTCCTCTATTCCACTTGCACTTATAATCCTGAGGAGAATGATCTACAGATTCAGCGGCTGATGGAAACGGGAAAATTCAAATTAGTTACACCCAATCCGCCTGAAACTATAAAGAAAACAACTTATGGTTGGCAGGCATTTCCACATTTGACAACTGCCGAAGGTTTTTACTGTTGTTTACTTGAATACACAGGTGAAGAACAATTATTTAAAAAAACAGAAAAGCTACCAAAGCAACGAAGTGTTCCTTTTTTTAATGGTTCCGACTGGCTCGAGAATGCTGAAAAATACATAATCTATCCTGAAGGTGAATATCTCAATGCTGCCACACTGGAAGTAAAATCGGCAGTAGTACAATTATCCACCTCCTGTTACCTTCGCTCCTACGGTATCATACTTGGCGAGATGAAAGGCAAGAACTTTGTGCCCTCACCAGAGCTGGCTTTAAGTATTGAATTAAAAACTTCTGCGCCCGGCATCGAATTATCACACGATGAAGCAATAAAGTACCTGCGCTGCGAAGCTATAACGACTGGCAGTACCGAAAACGGCTGGCATCTTATAAAATTCGAATCATCGCCGCTTGGATGGGCAAAACATATCGGTAACCGCTGGAACAATTATTTTCCGAAAGATTGGCGAATACTCATGAACAATACAACTAACAAAGGAACAGATGATGTGGACAATGACGGAGGCTTATAAAGCTTTAAAATCCGACCCGGTAATGAAAGAAGTAATCCGCTTCACCGGAAGACTGGAAGAAGTCGGACACAAAGACCTGTTTACTTCATTACTCCGCTCAATTGTCGGACAGCAGTTATCAGGCAAAGCAGCAGATACTATCTGGAGTAGGTTTATTGCACTTTTCCCTCGTAAAAAACCAACTGCAGATGCATTACTGGCGATTGATATTGAACTATTGCGCGGAGCAGGACTCTCGTATCAGAAAGCCGGATACTTAAAGAACATAGCTTTATTTTCAAAAGAGCAGACATTAGACTACCGGAAGTTACATACTAAAACAGATGAAGAGCTTATCGAGTATCTTACATCCATCAAAGGAGTTGGCAAGTGGACGGTAGAAATGATTCTCATCTTCACACTTAACCGACAGGATGTATTTCCACTTGATGACTTAGGAATACAGCAAGCAATGGTCAAACTTTTTAATCTTAGAAAAACCGGCAAAGAATTAAAAAAGGAAATGTTAAAACGTTCCGCTGTGTGGGCTCCGTACCGTAGTCTGGCAACACGGCATTTATGGAACTGGAAAGACAACCAATAAAATGCATAATTTACAACGATCCACCCTAGAAACCTACAGCATCCGACTGAAACCGGGTGATGATATCAGTTTATGTCTAGAAGAAATTTGCAAAGATTACTCAATTCAGGCCGGAGTAATTCTTAGTTGTGTTGGAAGCCTGCGAGAAGTAAGTCTTCGTTATGCCGGTGAACCGAACACCACTAAACTGACCGGCCCTTTTGAAATAGTATCTCTCACAGGTACTATATCGGTGAATGGCTCGCATCTCCATTTGTCGATATCTGACAAAACAGGACAAACTCTCGGTGGACATTTAAAACCCGGAAACTCGGTTTATACTACTATTGAGTTAACAATTGGTGTACTTTCTTCATTGATCTTCACACGTGAAAAGGATCAGCAGAGCGGATACAATGAACTATTTATTAAGCAAATACCATCCAAATAAAAGCAGCTTATAAATCCACAAAACAGCAGATTCGACTTTAAATTGAATCGCTTACGACATTACGCACCTTCAATTCTCAAATTAAAACCCAAAACATTCGAAGGATTTTTATGTATGAAATAAGGACCATGTGATTTTTTTTTCGAAATTGCACCCACACACACCCAAAACGAATACCTCTTATGAATTTCTCCCTCCGCGGAGGCAAGTTACCACTCTATGTGGTAATTCTTGCCTGCCTGCTGACTGGTATTTTTACTTATGCCATCAGTAGCCAATTGAAGAAACAGACCAACACAAATCGTCAGTCAAATTCTTCCTCACCCACCTTCTTTCAAAACCGTTCAACAGAATATAAGTATATACAACCGGTAATTTTTTCAGAAACTCCGAAATCAATTGAAAAGTATGATGGATTAACGAAGGAGCTCAATACAATCATTCTCCGGCATAAAGAAAAAGATCCTTCTGCATCGACTTCGGTTTATATTCGAAATCTAAAAGATGGATCATGGACTACCATCAACGAAACAGAAAAGTTCGATGCAGGAAGTATATTCAAACTTTCGATTCTGATTGCATTGATGAAAAAGGCAGAAAAAAAACCAGGTTTCTTAGATGAAAAAACAATCTACAAAGGCCCTAATGCCAATCTCCCTGTACAAACAATTACTTCAGCCACACTTAAAAAGGGGAATTCATACACTGTAAGAGAGTTGATTAAATTTATGATCGTCGATTCTGATAACGAAGCCAATCTTTTACTCTATAGTTTCATTGATGCGGAGACAATACTAAAAGTATTTACTGACCTCGAAATGACAGCACCTGACCCCAATCAAAGTTCGATCTCAATGAACTGCATTGAAGTCAGCAAATTCTTGAGAGTATTGTTCAACTCCGGATATACACTTCCGGAGTTTTCGGAATATTCTATGGAATTACTTTCACAATCCACTTTTGCTATGGGTATGAAAAAAGGAATACCCCAACAGGCAACATTGGTTCATAAATTCGGCGAAAGAGGATATCCAAATTCAACCTTCCAGGAACTATCAGAAACGGGAATAATTTACCTGAACAATGAACGGATATTATTGACGATTATGACAAAAGGCAACAATCAGCAAGAACAAGCTGAATTGATATCCGCCATTACCCAAAAGACATGCAACTGGGTAGAAAATTCAAAAATAAATTGATTTACAACAAGTTAAACACGAACCATTTAGCGAAAAATTCATCTTGAATCAGTACCTTTGCGGCATATTCTCAAAGTGATAGTCGTATGAACAGACATGCCTGTCCTTTGTCAAAACTAATAACATGCAAATAGGACAAAACAAAGTTGTGACTGTTTCTTACGTTCTGCACAGCAGTAAAGAAGGCAGTGAAAAAGTAAAAGTAGAAGAAACAGGTGATGAAAATCCGCTTGTATTTTTATTCGGTTCAGGACAATTAATTCCTGCGTTTGAAAGTAATCTTCTTGGTTTAACAATCGGAAACGATTTCAGCTTCAGCATTGATGCGGAGAACGCATATGGAATGATGGAAGACGATGCCCTTGTACGAGTTCCGGACGAAATGTTTAAAGTTGATGGTGTACTTGACCTTGAAGTTTTACGCATAGGCAATATGGTTCCACTTCTCGACCGCGAAGGCAATCAGCTTGTAGCGAAAATTGTATCTGTTGATGATGGTACAGTACTGCTCGACTTCAACCATCCTCTTGCAGGACACGACCTTCATTTCGCAGGAAAAGTAATGGAAGTACGTGAAGCTTCTGCTGACGAACTTTCACACGGACATGCACACACACCAGGAATGCATGATCATTAATCATCAATGATACTCATAAAAAAAGCCGCCATAGAAGCGGCTTTTTTTGTGTCTATATGAACTATTACTCCATCATTTTTCCTTTCATCATCATGTTCCAATACAAAAATGGCAAACCATATTTCTTCAGAATCCACATGCTATACTGTTCTTTCGAAGTATCCCAGATTTTACTTAACATAGGATCAGAATCGCGCACATTGTCATATTTAAATTCAGCAAGTACCATCTTACCATATCCTGTCACTAATGGGCAAGAGCTATAACCTGAATACTGACGAGGAAGCACAGTACCATGTTTCATCAAAGTGAGAATGTTCTCCACCACCACCGGAGCTTGTTTACGGATTGCTGCACCTGTTTTTGCAGTTGGAAGAGCTGCCACATCACCTAAGCTAAAAATATTACCGTATTGTTTATGTTGGAGTGTATGAATATCAACATTCATCCAGCCCTTTGAAGGACCATCCTGATGAGCTAATTCAGAATTACGGATAAAATCAGGAGCTTTCTGAGGTGGTGCTAAATGTAACATATCATAGGGTACACAAATAGTATGCGTATCTTCAAAAGATTCACCAATTTTCGCA
>JAGOJO010000028.1:19426-30123 GCA_017995075.1 Bacteroidia bacterium
ACCATCCTGATGAGCTAATTCAGAATTACGGATAAAATCAGGAGCTTTCTGAGGTGGTGCTAAATGTAACATATCATAGGGTACACAAATAGTATGCGTATCTTCAAAAGATTCACCAATTTTCGCATCAGGAGTCACACTGCTTAGATCAGCATCCGCTTTCATGTATTTAAACCATATCTTTTTCTGAACGGAGTCAATTTTTATCGGATTATACGCATACTTAGTAATTACTTGTTTTCTTTTTAAAACATCATTTAAAGTATCTGCAAAATCCTTCACTCCAAATATAACTCCACCAGGAGTTGCATAAATCACGTTTGTCTTTTCTCTCACTCCTTGCTTCACAAATGCCTCTTCAGCGAGATACATGATCTTCTGAGGTGCTCCACCGCATTTAATTGGTGTAGAAGGCTGGGTAAAAACGGCATTTCCACCTTTAAAATTACGAAGCACTTCCCAAGTATGTTTTGGATCAGTATAGTTGCTACAAACACTATCTGTTTTCAACGCTTCTCTTAATCCGGGGATACCATCCAGATCCATGACCAGGCCAGGAGCTACTACCAAGTAATCATAGCGATATTCATCACCCGATTTTGTGACTACCTTATTCTCTTCTGGAAGGATTTTCTCAGCAAACTCCTTAATCCAATCTACCCCCTGAGGAATTACTGAAGCCTCATCACGTCGGGTATCTGCATAATTAAACGTACCGGCACCAACCAGTGTCCATGCAGCCTGATAAAAATGATCCCTTGTAGGATCCATAATTGCAATTTTCACGTTCGGAGCTTTTCTTCTCATGAAAGCCGATGTCATAATCCCGGCAGTTCCGCCGCCAATGATTAATACCTGATAGTGCTTTTCCATAACCTTGGTCTTGTATATTGTAAAGAAAATAAACAAAAAAAGAGTTTCAGGTAACATTTGTTACACCTGATCCAAGTCATAAAAAACAAAAATACCTGCCCTCGAACCGGACAGGTATCATTTCTCTCTATAATTTTCCTTTAACGCATCAATTAGATGGCCAGGCTCCTACTCCACCACTGAGATTTATCACTTTAAACCCTTGTCCTGACATCATACGACAAGCATGTCCGCTACGTGCACCGCTTCTACAGAAGATAAAATACTGTTTTGACTTGTCCAGTTTACTGATTTCTCTGCCAAAACCAGGACCCGTAACATCTATATTTTTTGCCCCCTTTATTGAACCCGACTTAAACTCAGAAGGTGTACGGACATCAATCAATTCGGCATTTTTGTCTGCCTGAAACCGTTGTTTGAACTCACGGCCAGCCAGGTCTTCATAGTTCTTTTTGAATAAATTCTGCAGGAATTTTAACATAGAATATTTATCGTTATTAATTTATATTCGAACATCTATAAAAAAGGTGCCGAAGTTTCCTCCGGCACCCATTGAAACACTGTACTTATAACATTGTATTGGGAGCTACATAATCACTCACCTTGAACTTACCTGATTCCTTCATTGCTTTAAAACCTCCCTGAACATTCACGAGATTTTCGAAACCGCGTGCTTTCAGAATTGAAATGAAGATCACAGACCGATAGCCACCTGCACAATGCACATAATTGGTCACGTTTTTGTTGATCACAGCCATTGAATCATTCACATAATCCAGCGGAGCATTCACTGCATCCAGAATATGTTCCGACTCATACTCGCTTTTCTTCCGCACGTCGAGTATTACAGCTGAAGTATCCTTTTGATGTTTATCGAAGCATTCATCGATCGTAATAGATTCAATCTTATCCACCTCTTTACCTGCTTTCACCCAGTTTTCGAATCCGCCTTGCAGGAATCCAATTGTATAATCATACCCAACACGTGAAAGACGGGTAATCACTTCTTCTTCGCGCCCCTGATCAGCTATCACCAGTATTTCCTGTTTCAGGTCTGGGATTAAAGCACCGGCCCATGGAGCGAAATTACCATCCACACCAATATTGATTGAGTTTGGAATAAAACCTTTTACAAACTCATTGGGATCACGGGTATCGAGTAACATTGCGCCGGTTTCATTTGCAACCAGTTCAAAGGCTGTTGGGTCAAGTGGCTTAATACCGCGCTTCAAAACATCAGAGAAACTCTCATATCCCATTTTGTTCATCGTTGCATTCTTTGGGAAATATGCAGGAGGCGGCATCAAACCGGTGATCACTTCTTTCACAAATTCCTCACGGGTCATATTTGCTCTCAACGCATAATTGGTTTGCTTTTGATTACCGAGCGTATCCGTTGTTTCATTCGACATGTTTTTACCACATGCAGAACCAGCACCATGGCCAGGGAATACAATTACTTCATCCGGCAATGTCATTACTTTATCACGAAGAGAATCGAACAGATAGCCTGCAAGTACATCCTGTGTAATAGCACCTTTCTGTGCAAGATCCGGACGACCTACATCACCAATAAAGAGCGTATCACCTGAGAACAGTGAATGTTCTTTTCCATTCTCATCTATCAGTAGAAAACAACTTGACTCCATAGTATGTCCAGGAGTATGCAGAACTTTGATTTTGATTTTTCCCAACTGAAGAATTTCACCATCCATTGCTACATGCGCCTTGAAATTAGGAACCGCAGTTGGTCCGAAAACAATAGTTGCTCCTGTTTCCTTCGCCATATCGAGGTGACCCGAAACAAAGTCAGCATGAAAATGCGTTTCCAGTACATACTTGAATTTCGCATTGTCTTTCATTGCGCGCTCAACATAAGGAGCAAATTCTCTTAATGGATCAACAATTGCAGCTTCTCCATTAGATTCGATGTAATACGCACCATGCGCGAGACATCCGGTGTAGATTTGTTCTATTTTCATTGTCGGTAATATTTTTCTGTTTTAGTGAAATTAACACTGCAAATTTACCTTCAATATACCGCTGCCGAGGTTACTTATGTTACATGGAGCACCTGATCTTCATCATTAAAAGCAGGCTCAGCACACCTGATTAAAATCAGTGCGGCAATTTCTTCTGCAATGCACCGTACAAAAAAGTACCCAATGTAGCACCTACAACTACCAGTAACATCGGAAGATAACCTGCACCTAAGTTTACGACCATCGGACCGGGACAAGCGCCAGTCAATGCCCAGCCTAAACCAAAAATTGTTCCACCTGCAATATACCTGACTACTGATTTCTCTTTCGGTTGAAACACAATTTTACTTCCGCTGAAATCACGGAGTTTATACTTTTTGATTACAGCGGTAAGGATCATACCTAACGTTACCGCAGTACCGATAATCCCATACATATGGAATGACTGAAAGCGAAACATTTCCTGAATACGAAACCAGGAAACTGCTTCTGATTTCGCCATAACGATTCCGAATATAACACCTGCGAATACAAATCTGAGGAATTTCATAGCTTATCCGATTAGAAGTGGAAGAAGTTTAGGAAGAATCAACCAGGTCATTGTAAGACCACCAATAAAGAAACCAATCACCGCAATGAGTGAAGGTAACTGCAGATTACTTAAGCCGCTGATCGCATGCCCGGAAGTACATCCACCGGCATAACGTGTACCGAAGCCAATCAGTATTCCGCCACCCAACAACATGATCCAACCAGAAACTGAAGTCCAGGCTTCCGGTCCGAAGATTTCCATCGGCTGAAGTCCCTGAGGAGCGCCAATTCCCAATGCTTTTAAATCGGTGATGGTCTCTTCGCTGATTTTCACAGGAGCATTATCAGATAAGTAATGTACAGTGATATATCCACCAATTGCAGCACCTACCAGGAACCAGAGATTCCATATCTGCGATTTCCAGTCGAAATCAAAGAAAGGAATATTCTTTCCGGCACCGCAAGCTGCACAGATCGTACGAAAATTTGAAGATAATCCGAATGACTTGCCAAAAAACAACAGCAACGCCATTACAAAAACTATAACTGCACCGGAAACATACCAGGGCCAGGGTTGTAATATCCAGTTCATGCTTTCAGATGATAAGTGATTAATGGTTTGTACAAATGGTTGACGAGCTTTTCAACAGGACTTGAATACAACACCTGCTGTATCCCCTTTCTACCATGTGTACCAATACAGATGATATCCATATCACGCATCTGGTTAAAATGCGTGATTCCGTGCACAATATTATGATCTTTTATAATATGAATTTCTGCATTTTCATAACCGAAGTCATGAATAAAGGACTCCATATTCTGCTTCATTTGCTCAACTGCAGTTTCCTTTTCACTCTTCGACACATACAACAGATGTAATCGGGCTCCGGTTGCCTTTAAAATCAACTTAAGTAGTTTAAGATCCTGCTCTTCCTCAGCACCAAAGTCATGCACCAGCAGAATATTATTTATTTCCAGATCGCTGCGATCACACATTACCGATAATACTGGCACATCAGAAGTTCGTACAACGTGCTGCGTTTCAGAACCGGTCAATTTCTCCTTTAATCCGAAGGCGCCTTTCGTACCCATCAGAATCAAATCGAAATGATTCTTTTTAGCAAACTTCACCACTGTTTCTTTCATACCACCATAGGCAATATGAGTCGTCACATCCGGAAACTGATCCTTCAATCCATTCAATCGCTCTTCCGCCATTTCCTTCATGCGGTTGAAATCGCGTGGATCCATTTCTCCATCGCTATGCAATGTTCCATCAGATGCCAGCGTAATATTCGATGGTAAATGAATGATATGAATGAAGTGCAACTCCAATTCCAGCCATCCAGACAGCTTCTTCGCCATCAAGCCTGCGAAATCTGACTGCATGGAAAAATCAGTCGGGATGAGTACTTTGATCTTAGACATATGCAATGGTGTTAAATGCAATCAAATCTGCTATCTGTTAATTTTTAAGTTTACTTGGACAAACCCAATCGGTAAGATCAAATTTTCCTGTCTCCTGAATTGCTTTGAATCCACCCTTTACATCAATAAGATTCGTGAATCCACGTGCACGCAGAATCGAAGTAAAGATCATCGAACGATATCCACCTGCACAATGCACATATACAGGTTCATCCTTCGTGATATGTGCCATTTCATCGTTAATATAGTCCAATGGTGCATGTTGAACATTACGGATATGCTCTGCAGTATATTCTCCCGGCTTACGCACATCCAATATTTTGACATCCGGATTTGACTTTTGAACTTCGGCAAGATGATCAGGTGTCACTGACTGGATAGAATCCACCTCTTTACCGTTTGCTTTCCATGCATCAAATCCACCTTCAAGAAATCCAAGTGCATTATCATATCCAACCCGGGCAAGACGTGTTACAACTTCTTCTTCCCTGCCCTTATCCGTAATCAGCAATAATGCCTGTGTTACATCCGGAATCAACGCACCAACCCATGGAGCAAATCCACCGTCGATACCAATATTGATAGAGTTCGGAACAAATCCAGTAGCGAATGTTTGCGGATCGCGGGTATCAAGCAACAAAGCGCCTGTTTCATTTGCAGCAGCCTCGAAAGCCGCAGGAGACAATGCCTTAGTACCACGCTTCAATACATCAGAAATACTATCGTATCCCTTTTTATTCATCATTACATTTTGCGGGAAATAAGCAGGCGGAGGCAATAAACCATCCGTCACTTCCTTTACAAACTCTTCCTTCGTCATATCAGCACGCAGAGCATAATTGACTTCCAACTGATGTTTAAGTGAATCTGTAGTTTCCTTACTCATGTTTTTTCCGCAGGCAGAACCGGCACCGTGCGCAGGATACACAGTAATATCCGCTGACAAGGTCATGATTTTATTTCGCAAAGAATCAAAAAGGAAACCGGCAAGATCATCCTGCGTAATATTTCCCTTCTGCGCAAGATCAGGGCGACCCACATCACCGATAAACAATGTATCTCCGGTAAAAACTGCATGTTCGCTACCCTTCTCATCCAGCAGTAAATAACAGGTCGATTCCATTGTATGTCCCGGAGTATGCAGCACACGGAATTTTATCTTCCCTACCTGCAACTCTTCACCATCTTTGGCAACATGTGAAGCAAATCCGGTTTCTGCATTCGGACCATACACAATGGTTGCACCAGTAGCATTGGCCAGATCGATATGACCGGATACGAAATCAGCATGGAAATGAGTTTCCAAAACATACTTGATTTTCACACCATCTTTTTCAGCACGATCAATATATGGCTGAATTTCACGAAGCGGATCAATTACTACTGCTTCATTTTCAGATACGATATAATAGGCTCCCTGAGCGAGACAACCTGTATAAATTTGTTCTATTTTCATTTTAATACGTTTGCTTTGTATATTTAATTTTGATTTGGGTCGATTAATGCATCATCAGTTCCTTGATGATAATATAAATTCCTGTGAAGAGAACAAACCATCCGAATCCTTTCTTCAGTTTGTCACCATCGAATTTTTTAGTGAGCGCATTGCCGATAAAAATACCGACAACAGCAATGGAGGTTACACTCAGGAGCAGCGTCCAATCGAGTGTATAATGTCCCATATCACCCAGGAATCCAATAAGCGATTTGGCAGCAATGATAAGAAGTGATGTTCCTACAGCTTCTTTCATTGGTAATCCACTCAGCAGTACAAGAGCTGGAATAATCAGGAATCCACCACCGGCGCCTACTAAACCTGTTAATGTACCGACTACTAATCCTTCCAGCAGAATAACCGGATAATTATATGTGCGCTGTTCTTTTGGTACAGAAGGCTTTAATGTTTTTGCACCACGAATCATCGAATAAGCTGCAGCAACCATCAGAACGGCAAACAACAGTAACATAAAAATCGATTTCGTGATCGCCATATCACCAACAGTAAACACTGTATCAGGAATAGCAGGAACGAGTAATTTACGAGTCAGGTAAACAGCAATGATGGAAGGAATACCGAACACTATTGCAGTTTTGATATCGATCAGGCCATCCTTGAACTTTGGCATTGCACCAACAAGACTCGTTGTACCAACGATAAACAATGAATAGGACGTCGCCAATACGGCATCTGTATGAAACAAATAAACCAATACCGGAACAGTGAGAATACTTCCTCCCCCTCCGATCAATCCCAGTGAAATTCCAATTAATGCAGAGGCGAAGTACCCGATGATGTCTGTCATAATTTTAAATGCAGGTGCAAATATCGGATGTTCGGGGATTAAAATTCGGTAACAAAGATTACATAGGTAACTGTGAAAGGTCGATATAATTCCTAAACAGCTTTAACTTACCATTTTGCTCCATCGTTTTGAGCAATCGGGAGATCACCACACGGCTTGTGCCCAAATCGTTTGCAATTTCCTCATGTGTAGCTTTGAACTCATCTGATTTCAATGCTTTCCGCTGCTTTTTGAGATAAAACTCTAATCTTTCATCCAATCCTTTAAAGACGGTAGAGTCTATCAGGCTCAATAACTCTTCAAAACGGAAACGATAAGTCTCCAAAACGAAATAATACCATGTCCGATACTCAGTCATCAACTCGTCCATGATTGAAATCGGAATCAAAACTACCTCCGTATCTTCCACCGTTTTGGCAGCCAACTCACTCTGCTCCTGCTTCGCGGCACATACCATCGACAAGGCACAAGCTCCGCCCGGTTCGATATAGTACATGAAAAACTCACTGCCATCTCCACTTTCCTTGTAAACCTTCACGCGCCCCTTGGTAATCAGCATAGTAGATTTAAAATACTGCCCGGGTTTCATCAGTTCCTCCCCAGCCCTATATTCCCTCAGAAGGGCCTTTTGAGAAATAAGCTCCCTCAAAGCCGGCTCCAGATTTGGGTAGAACTGTTGCAATTTTTCTAATATAACCTGCTGATCGGTATTGATTACGTGATTCATATCTCTAAATTAACGAATAAGTCGACACAAAATTGAAAAATCTCCAATAAAGTCAAAAAGCCGACGTTCAGTTTTACACAAAAGAATGTTAAATAAGACCAGGTACCACCCTGTAGAGTGCCAAGGAATACTTGGTACTTTTAACCTCTAAACCTATTGCTATTATGGCCGGAAAAGGAAATAGAATGAAGGAGCCGATTGTGCAGGCTGAAAATGAGGAGATTGAAACAGTCGCCGAGGAGAAACCGGTAAAAAAAGTCAAACAACGCAAGGAGAAGCCGGCCCCAAAATCGCCTTCCCGCCTTCTGGAGACTATTAAAGACGAACGGACGCATAAAATCTTCGGATTATTTCTGCTGCTGGTTTCCGTTTTTATGCTGATAGCATTCACCTCTTATTTTTTCACCTGGAAGAATGACCAGAGTCTGGTAACAGGATCCTGGTTCGATCTCATGCGCTTCAGTGATAAGCGGGTAGACAACTGGCTGGGAAAACTCGGAGCTATTGTATCCCATCAATTCATGTACACCTGGTTTGGATTGGCATCATTCACGCTGGCACTGCTATCTTTCTTGACAGGATTTAAAATTTTATTTCAAGCCGATCTCCTGCCGGTAAAGAAAACACTTCGATACAGTCTCTTTACTTTGTTCTTCTTACCACCCACTCTTTCATTCATCTTCAGCAGCAAACCCGATTTACAATTTCTTGGAGGAGGATTAGGATATCAGATCAATATGTGGCTCACTCTATCAATTGGTAAAGCAGGCACAGGATTCTTATTGGCATTTACAGGTTTATCGTTCCTCGTTGCTATCTTCAATTTCAACTTCAAACTCCCGGCAAAATCTCCTAAAGCAACGGATCAGAACAATGATTTAACTGCTTCAGCAGATGACGATGAATTCGAAGATGAATTTATTGGAGGCAATAAGTTAAAAGATGAAATGATCGCTTCCAGCGACGATGAATTAACATTGGAGTTACCAGACGAATACGCCCATCGTGATGAAATAACTGCTGTAATCCCACCTCCGGTATTAAAAGTTCCGGAACCAGAAATTCAGCTACTGGAGCCGGAATTACCAATGGAAGAAATGGAGCTGGATATTCCCACAAACGAGCCTGTACTGAAGCTGGAAGTAGAATCTCTCAGTCAGACCGAAGTGAATGCCGACGGAGATTTACAGGTTGTTAATCCAGATGAAGCTTCACTGGTAGAACAACTCGGCGAATACGATCCAAAGCTTGATCTCAGCAATTATCAATATCCCACACTTGATTTGCTTGAAAATTATCAGAGCAACCGATCGCAAATGAGTCGCGAAGAACTCATGAGTGAATTGGAAGCAAATAAAAAGCGGATTATTGAAACGCTCGGGCATTACGATATTGAAATCGATAAAATCAAGGCTACTGTCGGACCTACAGTAACATTGTTTGAAATTGTACCAAAAGCAGGGGTTCGAATTTCCAAAATCAAAAATCTGGAAGATGATATTGCATTAAGTCTCGCAGCACTTGGTATTCGTATCATCGCTCCAATTCCGGGAAAAGGCACGATTGGAATTGAAGTACCGAATCAGAACCCGGACATTGTAAGCATGCGCTCTGTCATCGGCTCTGAGAAATTCCAGAACACAGAGTTTGAATTACCGATTGCACTCGGAAAAACTATATCCAACGATATCTTCATCACTGACCTTGCTAAAATGCCTCACTTATTGATGGCAGGTGCAACAGGACAAGGTAAATCTGTCGGACTAAACGCTATACTTGTTTCGTTGCTTTATAAGAAGCATCCGGCACAGGTTAAGTTTGTATTAGTTGATCCGAAGAAAGTAGAATTAACTTTATTCAAAACGATCGAACGACACTTTCTTGCCAAACTTCCCGGCGACGAAGATGCTATCATCACCGACACGAAGAAAGTAGTAAACACGCTCAACTCTTTGTGTATTGAAATGGATACACGTTATGACCTGTTGAAGAACGCTCAAGTAAGAAATATCCGCGAATACAACGCCAAATTTGTTGCACGTAAGCTGAATCCAAACAACGGACACCGTTTCCTGCCGTACATTGTGCTTGTTGTAGATGAGTTCGCTGATCTTATCATGACTGCAGGTAAGGAAGTAGAAACGCCAATTGCGCGACTTGCACAGCTTGCACGTGCTATCGGAATTCACCTCATCATCGCCACACAGCGTCCTTCCGTAAATATTATCACCGGTACCATCAAAGCGAACTTCCCAGCCCGACTTGCGTTCCGCGTTACATCAAAGATCGACTCCCGCACTATTCTCGATACAGGTGGAGCTGATCAGTTAATTGGTCGTGGAGATATGTTATTATCTACAGGATCTGATCTCGTGCGTATTCAATGTGCTTTTGTAGATACACCTGAAGTTGAACATATCACAGAATTCATCGGCAACCAACGTGCTTATCCGGATGCTTATCTATTACCTGAATATGTAGGTGAAGGAGAAGCCGGTGGTGGAAACAGCGACATGGGAGCAGATGATCTGGATCCATTATTTGAAGAAGCCGCACACATGGTAGTACAATTCCAGCAAGGGTCAGCCTCATTATTACAACGACGACTCAAACTGGGGTATAACCGTGCCGGAAGATTAGTGGATCAGCTTGAAGCCGCGGGAATTATCGGACCATTTGAAGGCAGCAAAGCCAGAGAAGTACGATGCAAAGACCTGGCAAGTTTGGAACAGTTATTGAAAGGCCTGAAGTCGCCAAGTGGCGTTTGATCAATTGAACTTCTATCTTTACCCCACAAAAATCGACTCATGACCAGATTACTGAGCATCCTGACCGCGTTCATCATCCTCA
>JAGOJO010000117.1:0-2966 GCA_017995075.1 Bacteroidia bacterium
TGATATTAACCTATGGATATTCCGGAAGCAATTTGCCTAGTATTGATGATCTCACCTTGATAGCTAATTATTCTAATCTTTGCATGTCGGAGTATGGCTCTGCAATTGGAATAATTCGGACCCTCTATTATTCGTTAACGAATGAGTTGATAACAGATGATGATGTATGTGGATCATCAGAGAAAGTCAGGAAGAATACAATAGTTGGGGAAGAAGAACTTGTTTTGAATCTGGTCCCTAATCCAACAAAGGATTATGTTACGCTTAAGTTTAATCGTGATATTAATGATACGTATCAAATCTCCATTACATCCCTGAATGGAGAATTTGTAAAATCATATCATTTCACCAACACTGAGCCTATTATTTCGATTGAAAATTTGCATTCAGGAATATATTTTGTACATTTACATTATTCCGGTGGAGATTTATATCGGAAATTGGTAATTATCAGATGAAGAAGGTAATGAATTTAATTATTGCAATTATGGTATTGGCTAAACATTTGTTTGGCCAATACCATGATGCAAATTGGATTGTATCACCTATTTTTAATTCCCAAGGTAGTAATACCTTGATTCAGTTTTTACAAGGCGGTTCGTCTCCAATAATTACTTCTACCGGAAGTACAATTCCTTTTAATTATACAAATGCGTCAATTTCTGATGAACACGGCAATTTACTTTTTTTTACCAATGGAATTGAGCTTTACGATAGGAATTTGCAAGTATTAGCTGGGGGGGTACTACAAACGCCGTACACAACTCTCTATTCATCTCAAGGATTAAATAGGCCTCAGAATTATATTTTTGTTCCCTGGCCTGGTGATAGTAATAAATATGCATTGTTCTATTGCGTGCCGGAATTACAGCAGGTATCCAGTGGTCCTTGTGCGGGAGGTTGGGGCTGGCTTTCAACGCATCTTTACTTTACTGTTTTGGATAAAACACTAAATGGAAACAATGGAGGTATTGTTTCAGCCAACAATGTGGCATTGATTGATACACTTGTGCATTTATCAGGACTAGCAGTAACTAAACATGCCAATGGCAGGGACTGGTGGATCGTTGTTAAAGAGAGGTGTAGCTCAAATTTTGATAGGGTTTTGTTTACTCCAACTGGAGTACAGCCAGTGGTTACTCAATCCATAGGGCCTGTTTTTTCAAGTTCATTAGATGGAGCAATTTCGAGATTTTCACCTGATGGTAGCATTTATGCAATGCTTAGAGACGACTTTAATATTATATATTATAAATTTGATAGATGTACAGGCCTATTGTCAGACCCCTTATTAGTTAATAGCGGTAGTATTGCAGATGGTTACCTGGAGTTTTCTCATGATTCAAGATTCGTATATAGAGGATCTGGGAGTGCGAGTGTGTTGACGAGTCAATATGATTTAAACTTGTATTATCAACCAGGAGGTGTACAAAACAGTAGGTTATTTGTTGATCCTTTGGTTCCTGATACAGGTAATTGTGGACAAGGCGTTGGTACAGCAAGTTCTGCATGTTTTCCTACACTTGCACCTAATAATAAAATTTATTGGGGTCATTGTTATTCTTGTAATTTATCAATTATTAATTATCCGGACAGCATTGATACACTATGTAGAATGGAATATAATAGTATAGTATTACCCACGCCTCATTCAGGATGTTTACCTTACTTTGCTCATTACCGCCTCGGCCCCATCACCGGCAGTATCTGCGATAGTTTAACCTCCGTGCATGAATTGCAGCCACAAGATATTTCCCTTTATCCTAATCCTACTACTGATCAAATTCAAATCAGTTCTTCGCGTTCTCTAAATGGTACTGTTATCACACTGTTTAATCTGCAGGGACAACAACTCTTGCAACAGACACCGGGTTTTGGAAATGTGTTTGAAGTGGAGTTGCCCAAAAGTATGGGTACGGGAATTTATTTTCTACGCATTCAAGCCAAGGAAGGTGTGGTGACGAAAAAGGTGGTGGTGAGGTAGGGAAGGAAGTCTTTGATGTGATAATGTTTCGGTTGGTTCTCCTCTGAAGTAGGCTAGGATGAGGTCGTGACGGATTCACCTCCTTCAAAAATTCATAACAGGTATCAGTAATGTTTTACGCTCTATTGGATTCAAATAAACAGGCAGTCCCGAATAAGAAAAGATAAGGTTACAACATATTGTACTCTCCTGATCCAGGTCTGAATGCTATAGGTTCAAAAGTGGTTGTAATACGCTGAAATCACCATTGGATAACATCTGCGTTACTTCCAAAATTCTACTCTTCGTCTTTTGTGATTTATATAGTATTCCTCCCGGATCCTTTTCCTTAATTAAAATACTCCTTCATTCGTTCGAAGAAACTTTTGTCGCCTTTGCCCGGATTGGGTTTGAAGTTTTCGGCGTCGCGAAGTTTCTCGAGTGTTTTCTTTTCTTCGGAGCTGAGTTGCTGTGGTGTCCATACGTTGATGTTGACCAGTAAATCGCCTCTCGAGTAGGAATTGAGTGCGGGTACACCTTTGCCTTTTAAGCGCAGTACTTTTCCGCCTTGTGTTCCGGCGTCGATTTTGATTTTGGCTTTACCTTCTAATGTTGGAACTTCTACGGATGTGCCGAGTGCTGCATCAATGAAGCTGATGTATAAATCGTAAATCAGGTGTTCGCCGTCGCGTTGGAGTTGTGGATGTGGTATTTCTTCTACAACAATTAGCAGATCTCCGGGTATTCCGCCGCGTTCTGCTGCATTTCCTTTGCCACTTACATTGAGCTGCATGCCTTCTGCAACGCCCGGTGGTATATTGATGCTGATAATTTCTTCGCCTTGTTGTACTCCGTTTCCGGCGCAGGATTTACACTTGCTGGCTATGGTTTGGCCTTCTCCGTGGCATTGCGGACACGTGGTGATGGTCTGCATCTGTCCGAGGAAACTATTGGTGACTCTTCGGATTTGTCCGCTGCCTTTGCACATTCCGCAGGTGGTGAA
>JAGOJO010000117.1:3066-7931 GCA_017995075.1 Bacteroidia bacterium
TGCTGGCTATGGTTTGGCCTTCTCCGTGGCATTGCGGACACGTGGTGATGGTCTGCATCTGTCCGAGGAAACTATTGGTGACTCTTCGGATTTGTCCGCTGCCTTTGCACATTCCGCAGGTGGTGAATGATCCTTGTCCCGCTTGTGCCCCTGAGCCTCCGCAGGTCTGGCATCCTACCAGCTTGTTTACTTTTATTTTCTTCTCAGCTCCTTTGGCAATTTCTTCGAGGGTGAGTTTTACTTTGATGCGCAGGTTTGATCCGCGGTTCACTGTTCTTCTTCCTCCGCGTCCGCCACCTCCGCCGCCAAAGAAACTTTCAAATGGATTGCCTCCACCGAAAATATCTCCGAACTGACTGAAGATATCGTCCATGTTCATGCCATGTCCGCCTCCAAATCCTCCGGCACCTCCCATGCCTCCATGACCAAACTGATCATACCGGCTTTTCTTTTCCGGGTTGCTGAGTACTTCGTAGGCTTCGGCTGCTTCTTTGAATTTATCTTCTGCTGCTTTGTCGCCGGGGTTTTTATCAGGGTGATACTTCAGCGCCATCTGACGATACGCCTTCTTGATCTCCGCTTCCGAAGCACCTTTCGCTACTCCTAATATTTCGTAATAATCGCGTTTTGACATTTTAACTTCCTATAACAACTTTGGAATAACGAATTACTTTATCATTCAGCCAATAGCCTTTTTCTACTTCGTCAATGACTTTACCTTTCTTGGTTGGATCTTCAACGGGCATATTGGTGATGGCTTCGTGTAATTCAACATCGAACTCTTTCCCGATGGCTTCAATGGCTTTAAGTCCTTTCTGTTCGAGTGTGGATTTGAGTTTATTGTGGATGAGCAGAATGCCTTCCTTCATGGGATTGTCAGTGGTGTCTCCAATGGCTTTTAAGGCACGGTCTAAATCATCTAATACAGGCAGGAGGGAAGAGATAGTGTCTGCTCCTGCTGTGCGGATGAGCTCTGCGCGTTCTTTGATGCTGCGGCGCTTGTAATTCTCAAATTCGGCATATAAGCGAAGGTGGTTGTCCTTCAGTTCTGCTACTTCTGCTTCGAGTTTGGCAATTGGATCTTCTTCCAGTGGCTTTTGCTCTGATGCTTCTGCTTCCGATGAGCGTTGAATTTCTTCTGCTATCGGATCTTGTAATTCATTCGTTTTTTCCGGGTCCTGACTCATCGCTTTGCGCTTTGTAAACGGGTTCTTGATTTTCATGAAATGTGCGGGGGCGACACAAAAATACTGCCATTCGCCCAATGAGGACAAAATGGCAGATTTTAATTGCTAACATGAAAAAAGCCTCCGTTTGGGGGAGGCTCTTCGTTGGATTGAAAGGGAGTGCTATCCGTTTCGTTTGTCGTATTAATTGGCTACCAATGATTCCAGTGTGGCTTCGAGGTTGGCTCCCCGTAATCCTTTGGCTACTATATTGCCTTTTCCATCAATCAGGAAGTTGGCAGGGATAGAATTTACACCGTAAAGAGCAGCTGGACGTGATTGCCATCCGCCTAAATCACTTACGTGGTAAGGCCATTCGAGTTTGTCTTTTGCAATGGCTTTGATCCATGCATCTTTGTTCTGATCAAGTGAAACACTGTAGATGGTGAATCCTTTGGCGTTTTTGAATTTGGCGTTTTTGTATTTGTTGTAGGCATTTACCACATGCGGATTTTCCATGCGGCAGGGTCCACACCAGCTTGCCCAGAAATCAAGAAGCACCATTTTGCCCTTTAAAGAACTGAGAGCTATTGTTTTACCTTCGGGACTAGCATAAGCCAGATCGATAGCCTTATTACCTACCGCGGTTCCATTTGCTTGCGGAGCCGGCGTGAATGATGGGAGCGTAAGGACTGCCAGAGCTGTAAATGCGCTGAATCCCAATAGGATTGCAATTTTTTTCATATCGGAAGATCTGTTTTTTCTTTGAGTTGTACGAAGTTAACAAAGATAATACCAAAACCTGCGGACTGCTACAATAAATTTAGAAAAGCATGTCGGAGTGGTGGATCTTCAGAAATTATTCAGGATCCCGTGAAGGCTGATACATCCGTCGATTTGGCAGATCTTGGCTGATGAAAGACGGAAATTATCTCTTCGGTGGATATTCATAGAAAATGCCCTATGATGATCAGCTTTGATTCACCATAGGGCATTGCTTTACCCAATCCGGATGGATGGTTTATTTACAGTCTTTCGATTCGCGGATAATCTTGATAGCGTCAATAGCCTGCTGGATTTTCGGATCAATGGCCAATACGCGGTTCCAGTAGTCGAGTGATGATTTGCAATCTTTCTTGCGGAGATAAGCAACCGCAATGTAACTGTTTGCTTCAATCAACTCCTTGCTATATTTCACTGTATTCGCTGAATCAGCAGTGACGATTTCTATGTAACGCTGGTAGTGTGGTATTGCGGAAAGTGAAGAGTAAGTTGAATCCAATTGTCCGTTGGTACGTCCGCGATAGAGGTGTCCGTTTGGCCAGTTTGGACTCATCGTAGTTACTTTCGTGAAGATACTATCTGCCTCTACGAAGTTTTTAGCAGAGTACAGTGCACGTCCGAAGGTGAAGTAATCGCCGCTGCTGATTTTTGGGATATTCGCAAATTTCTCGCGGTAAGCCTGTACAGCTACATCGTATTTTTTCGCTTTGGTAGCCATCTTCGCCAACTCATCGTAGAGATCCCCATTGCGTGGATCATTTACAATCGCGCGACGCAGGTAATCTGCTCCGAGGGAATCGTTGCCGGCTTTAGCAAGCACTTTACCATAGCAGGCAAAGTCGCGTCCGATACGACGTGCTGTATCGTTTTCAGTAATTGAAAATACTTTTTCTATGCAACGACGTGCAGTGTCCTGGAGATTGTTTTCAAAGGCCACATACGCCATGATGCGCATCATTCCCAGATTGTTTGAATCAACGCGGGTGATATTGTTGAGTTCTGCCTGAGCACCTTTGTTGTCTTCACTTTCATGCAAGAAGAAAGAATATCGTAAACGTGCGCTGGTATTATTCTTAGAGAGATCCAGGTATTTTTTATAATGCACTTTTGCTTTTTCTACATCACGTTTTTTGAAACTGATTTCTCCCATCTCGCGATAAGCCGGTGCGAAATTCGGATCCATCTGCACACATTTTTCAAATTCAATTAAAGCACCATCATAGTTGGTTGAACGCTTGTACAATTGTCCTTTATGAAGTACAGCTTTTACCTGCGTTTTATCTAAATCGAGGGCTTTGTTATAGTTGGTGGCAGCCAGTGTTCCGTTGTTCAATTCCGAATATAAATCACCTTGCAGGTTGTACACTTCCGGATTTTTCGGATCCAGTTTCACTGCCAGATCAAGATAAGTTTGAGCCGACATCAGATCCTGTGCTTTCGGATAATGCATCAACGCTTCACCGGCTTCCATCAGTACCAGTGCATTTTTTCCGGCACCGAGTTTTACGGCCTGTTCAACGAGTGGTTTTCCGCCTGCGAGATCTCCTTTGCTGAGTTTAATTTCACCCTGACCGATTAAGTTCAATGGGTTGGCCGGATCTTTTTCGAGTCCTTTAGCGAAGGCTTCGGCAGCTTTCTCCGGTTGCTCTGCATCGAGCCAGTTCTCTCCGTAGTAGTAGTATAATGCCCCGTTATTGGGTTCTTTGATCAAGAGTTGCTGATACATCTCTGCAGCCGCTTCCTGTTGCTCATTTTCATTGAGGCGAATGGCGTCTTTCAGCGATTGTGCATTGATGGTAAATCCTGAGAAGACCAGGAGGGGGAGGATTAAACTGCGTTTCATTTTGTATTGGGTAATTACTGAAGGATATTAGTTCAATTTGATATCGCGAGTGTATGGAGAAGAGGGCAGGAGTCCGGAAAGACGTACAATCCGCTGTCCCTGTTCGCCGGCCATGAAGGAGGCAAAGCCTGTGCCAAGTCCATGCCGGCCTTCCCGATTGATCATGTAAACTTCACGCTTGAGTGGGTATTCGCCGGTGAAGAGATATGCCTGGAAGGGGCCGAAATAATCGTTTGGGTAAATGGGATCTGCAATCGTCGACAACCATACCACACGAATACGTTTGCTGAAACTGAGCATTTTCGGATCGTCTTTGTCGCTGATCCAGTTAACACCAATGACTCCGATTGCATTTTTATTCGCTGAAACATAGTCGATCACCGCTGCATTGTTTTTCGCCGCATAGCAGTACGATGGAAAATTCGCAGAACCTCCCATTAAACTATCTTTCAGAAACCGAACGGTAGATGATCCTGCATGATCAAAGACAAAGGTGAGATCACCGAGAGCAGAGTTCGGATGTAGCTCTTTCCAGGTCTTGATTTTACCTGCCAGAATTTCCTTCAGCTGCGACATCTGCAATAAACTATCGGGATTATCCGGATGAATAATGAGTGCCAGTGCATCGATAGCAACTTTGGTTGTTACCGGAATCAGATTTCTTGATTTGAAAACCGCTTCTTCCGAAGGCAGTAAAGTACGGGTAGCCATAATCACTTTTACAGAATCATTCAACAAATCGTTGAAACACTCCGATTCAGGCTTGTAATCTACATTCAGTGTTGCATAGCGGTATAAACCCATGAATGTGTCCTTCCCGGCATCCATGAATGGTTGCAGGGTTTCGTCACCGGCCATCTTTACCTTTCCGGAAGTGGGGGTGTCGCTGTAAGGTTTGTTGAAGTCGGTGCCACAAGCGCTGATCAGGAAGGGCACTAACAACAGAAACAACTTTTTCTTCATGGGATTTTAACGCAAAAGAGGTGGGGTTTCGCCTCTCTGCAAAGATCATAAAGTAATCGGAATGTAAAAAGGGTTTTGAGAGCGGAAATGTTAAACATTCGTCATGTTTA
>JAGOJO010000118.1 GCA_017995075.1 Bacteroidia bacterium
TAGTTCTTTCTGTTTTTATATCTACAGATACCTTCTTCGAGGAACTGCTTGTAAATATCCATTTCCGGAGTATATCCTCTCGGTGGTGCGAGTAAGATTCCTTCGTTATCGAGGAGGATATAATATGGCTGTGAATTGGTTTTGTAAATACGACTTTGAAGATCGCTCCATTTTTGTCCGGTAGTTTTAATTTTTTTGCCGGTGAAGCTGCTTACATACTGTTGCTCTTCAGGTAATGGTGTTTTATCATCCACATAGAGAGAGATCAGCACGTAGTCGTCGGAGAGGAATTTGAGGATTTGTGGCTGCGACCATACATTGTCTTCCATCTTACGGCAATTCACACAACTCCATCCGGTGAAGTCGATCATGACTGGTTTACCAACTTGTTTTGCGTAGGCCATTCCTGCTTCGTAATCGTGGTAGCAGTTGAGGTTATGCGGACAATGTTCTCCGCCGCCTTCGGTCTGCACCCATTCTTTATAAAACTCAGGAGGTGGGAATCCGCTGATGAGTCGTAATGGTGCACCCCAGAGTCCGGGGATGAGGTAAATGGTGAAGGTGAGTGAAAGAATGGCGACAATCAATCGTCCCGTTCCGAGGTATTGCATATCGGAATCGTGCGAGAATTTGATTTTGCCGAGGAGGTACAATCCCATTAATCCGAAGATGACAATCCAGAGAGAGATAAATATTTCACGTTGCAATAATCCCCAGTGATAAGCGAGATCGACGTTGGAGAAAAATTTCAATGCAAGTGCGAGCTCGAGAAAACCGAGTACTACTTTCACGGAGTTGAGCCATCCGCCTGACTTCGGCAATGAATTCAACCAACCTGGAAATGCTGCGAATAATCCGAACGGTAACGCGAGTGCGAGTGCAAATCCGGTCATTCCGGCGATGGGTCCGATGTAGGAGTTGCCGTGTGCTGCTTCTACGAGCAAGGTGCCGATGATGGGTCCGGTGCAACTGAATGAAACCAGACTCAAGGTGAAGGCCATGAAGAAGATTCCTACGAGTCCGCCTTTATCAGACTGCTGATCCGCTTTGTTTACCCACGATGCAGGCAATGTAATTTCAAATGCTCCGAAGAAGGAGAGTGCAAAAATGAAGAAGATGACGAAGAATAACATGTTAAAGAACACGTTGCTGGCCATCGCATTCAGCGCGTCAGAACCGAGTGTTACCGTGACGAGGAATCCTAACGATACGTATATGAGAATAATCGATACGGAATAGATCAGTGCATTGGCGATTCCTTTGCTGCGCGTTGGACTTCGCTTCGTGAAGAAACTTACCGTTAAAGGAATCATCGGGAATACGCAAGGTGTGAGGAGGGCTAATAATCCGCCGACCATTCCCGCAATGAAAATACCGAGATATGATTTGTCTTCACTCTCCAATACTTCACCACTTCCGCATCCGGGCTCGAGTTTGCTGAGGTCTCCACTTGGATCAGGAATTTTCCCGGGAACTGTTGTTGTTGCTACCGGTGTTTCTGTCGCAGCTGTGTCGATGCTTGCTGTACTGGTGTCGATTGGTGTTGCTACGGTTTCGTTAACGTCTGATGTTTCTTCTCCCTTGATATCAAAAACGAATACCGAATCAGCGTAGATACATCCTTTATCATCGCAAACCTGATAACGCACATTACCTTCGAGCTTGAACGACTTCTTCGTGAGGAATTTTATTTTCTGACGAAACTCCGCCGACTCATCAAACGACCATACATCTACACCAAAAACATCGTCGTAGGCAATATGTGGTTTACTCTCCGTCGGTTTTCCAACGGTGGTATAATTTTTATTCTTCTCGAACTCGAGTTCTGTCGGACCAGCACCACCCGGAGGTGTGAACATTGAATAAATATGATAGCCTTTATCAATTTTGGCTTTGAAGATGATGGTCGCCTCCTCTCCTTTCTGCTCGATAGAAAATTTCCACTTCACCTTGTTTTCCATCTGCGCAGAGGCAGCGAAACTGAGGAGAAGAAACAGAAGGGCAAGGGACTGGCGTAGTGCTTTTGTGATCATACTGGAGTAGATGCTGTTCTCAGGTAAGGGTTTCAAAGATAGTCAAACGTAAAAAACGGAACCACGATACCATTACATCTGTCTAACCGGCGGGATTCATGTGTTCTTCAGGTAGAAAAACGACTCCTCTCCGGGCACATCATCGTAGGTCACCGGGTCAGATTTACGGTAGGTATAGAAGTAGCTGATGAGGGCAAAATCGCCTGAACATCCTGCAGTATGCATCACTAACGCACCGAATGCCAGCCAGTTCCATAATGGAGGCAGGGTAAAGAAGAGGACAATGCAGAGGGTGTTGAGGATGGCAAATGGGGCCAAAGCCGTGAGTACAAAGGGCAATCCGCGGGCGACAAAACGATCGGCCATGGCATAAAACACGAGCTGTTTCCAGACGGCCTTATAGCTGACATTTTTGGCCCCGGATAGCCGGTAACCGATGCCGTGGATGAGTTCATGGATGGGAATGAGCAGGAAAAAGGCGGCGATTCCCTGACAAAATTTAGACATAGCCGGACCAATTTTATCGGGTGAAAGGAAGAGCAGAACAAACCCGCCAATCACCGTAACGATGTTAAATATCCAGTAGAAATACATCACCGGATTCTTTTTAAAAAAATACCGGCTAACAAAAGCCATGAGTTCGGTATGTTTCAGGCGTTCGTGCAGTTGATAGCCGTTCGCTTCGAGGGTCTCGGGTGTGAGGATCTTCATGGTGCTCAAATGTACAATCAACAAACTCGGCAACAAAATAATCCGACTGATACTGCGTTGAGGAATTCCTGAGATATTCACTAATTTAGTTGCGCAAAACAAGAACTATGTCAATCGATATTGAACGTTACCCCATCGGGAAATTCAATCCTCCCGAAAATATTACCGAACAAGAGATCTCCCATTGGACCTCGGTGATTGAGAGTCTGCCATTGAAGATGCGCGAAGCCGTGAATGGTCTCACTGCAGAACAACTCGACTCTACTTATCGCGAAGGTGGGTGGACATTGCGTCAGGTGGTGCATCATACTGCTGATAGTCACATGAACGCCTACATCCGTTTCAAGCTGGCATTGACAGAAGAGAATCCTACTATCCGCCCCTACCTCGAGGAGAAATGGGCTGAAACGATTGAAGCGAAGTACGGACAGATTGAAATCTCCCTCAAAGTACTGGAAGCATTGCACGCGCGCTGGTCGATGGTGTTGCGGAATATGAACTCACACGACTGGAATAAAACTTACTTCCATCCTGAGAGTAAAAAAACATTCCGTCTCGATCATGCCCTCGGACTCTACGCCTGGCATTCAGAGCATCATACCGCACATATTACAACAACACGCAGGAAAAAATCCTGGTAATTCATCCCCATTTTTCAGCAAGATAAACAGTGAACGGTTTCGTCGAATTTCGTTCACTGTTCATTGATTCGATGTACTCGTTGAACCAGGTTGTTACGTCTAAATCTAATCTCATGTAACGCTTTAAATATCAAGGCAATGCAACATTTGCACACGAAGGAAGTATAATAATACAGTACATAAATAATTTATAAATTTACGACGTGGAGAAAATTGGCTATATAGAGATAAGAATTTCAGGATCGAAAGGGAACCTGCAACTTAATCCCGATAATTATGACATCCGGGAGATTATTTCTATTTTGGAAAATGCCGAGAATCTGTTATTCCCTTCAGATAAAAAAGACCGACCAACAATTAGTTATAAAATTGAAGATGGTTCGGTTAGACATATCATAAAAACCTCGGTGCAATTTATAATTGGTTTCAACGCAATAATTGGCCAGGTTAATGAAGTACAAAATATTGACTTTCTTGAATTAGGTTCAGCGCGCGCATTTGAAAATATTCAAGATATTGCATCAAAGAAAAATTACACTTTCACTATCTCTACTTCAATTGAGAAATCAAACGAAATAAAAATAGACAATAGCACTAGATTTTATAGATCTGAGACCGTATGGGCTGAAGCTGAGTTCTACTTTTATGGAAAAGTTACCAATGCAGGCGGTAAAGACAAAGCAAATATTCATGTTCTCACAGAAGATTATGGAAGTATCAGAATAGAAACTCCAATATCTTTCCTGGAAGACTATGATGAAAATATGCTTTATAAAACACTTGGCGTTAGAGCAATTGGAAAGCAACAATCTGAAACTGGTGAGTTAGACAAATCATCTCTTAAATTTGTTGAACTTATTGAATACAATCCAAAATATGACGAGGCTTATCTAAGTGAGTTAAGAAATAAAGCTAAAAAATCATGGCTAAATAAAATTAATCCTGACCAATGGTTAAAGGATATCAGAGGGGGATATGACGCATAAATCAGTATTACTCGACACAAGTTTTTTTCTTAGATTTCTCAACACCAACGATCCGCTTTTAAAAATGCTGATGGTTTCTTTCGATACTTTTTAGAAAAAGACTTTACGATGATGATTTCAACAATCTCTATAGCGGAGTACTGCGTAGGTGGAGAAGTAAGTGAATTGCCACTCAGGAATCTTCAGATTATTCCTTTTAATCTAGATCATGCAAAACGATCTGGTGAATTTGCTAAAATCATCTTTCTAAATCGAAAATCATTAAGCCTCAGTAATAGAAACATAATACCAAACGACACTAAACTTTTTGCTCAGGCAGATGTCGAAAAATCGGTGGAATTTTATCTTTCTTCTGATTCCGAGAGCCATAAAATTTACACCTTGCTTTCACAAAATACAAACCCAAAGTTTCAATTTATTGATCTCCATAATTCACATTCGACAACATTCGGAGTTCTAGACTTGTAAAATTCAGGACAAAAAACCTTCCTCTCCTATCGGATCGCCGGCGAAGCCGAGAACTGCAAACGACGATAGAGGTAGATGCATCCACCGAAGAGGAAAAACGCCACAGCCTGATGCAGTACACCTAGCCAGATCGGCACATGCAGCAAGAGCGTTGTAATACCCAACACCACCTGTAAAACGATACCTGTCAGCAGCAGATAAACTGCTTTTCGCTGTTCCGCAGATACAACTGATGATTTCAACACACGGTAGCTGATCAGAGCGATAAACACTGTAATAAAATACGCCATCATGCGGTGAATGAATTGCACCGAGGGAAGGTTATTCACCAGACTCATCAAGCCATCATTCTGCAAAGCGAAGGAGATAGATTCCGGCATCCAGTCGTCGCCCATTTTCGGCCAGGTATTGTAAATCATTCCGGCTTTTGTCCCTGCCACGAAAGCGCCGTAGATAATCTGCACCGTCACCAATACCAGGAGGATGGCTGTCTGGTTTCTGAATTTCGTTAATGCGTTGGCGTTAGATGTCGGCTGCTTGTAGATCTCCGACAGCGCTACCCAGAAAATATATCCGAATGTAATAAAAGCGAAGGTAAGGTGGATAGCCAGTCGAATATGACTCACCCGCACATTCTGCGTTAATCCACTCGACACCATATACCAGCCCAGGAATCCCTGAATACCACCAAGCAGGAACATCATGCCCAGCTTCGGCATCAGCTTATTGGAGATCGCCTGTTTGAAAAAGAAAAAGATAAATCCGATCATAAACACTACGCCGATCATCCGACCGAAAAGACGGTGTATATATTCCCAGAAGAAAATAAATTTAAAATCCGAGAGTGTAAAATGCGCATTCATCTGCTGATACTGCGGAATCTGCTTGTACTTCTCGAACTCCTGCACCCACTCCGCTTCATTCAAGGGTGGAATAGCACCCGTCACCACTTTCCACTCGGTAATCGACAAACCCGAACCGGTCAGACGGGTGATACCACCCACCACCACCATACCGAACACCAGGAAACATCCGGAGAACAGCCAGATCAGTAATGCACGTTGATACTTTTCAGCAAGAGCTTTCATTATTGTATTCAATTAATACCGGGTTACGACGATTTTTCTACTTCCTTCATCACCAGCTGAGCGGTAGTACGGCTGCGTTGTTCCAGAAGGATCTCACGACCGGTCGACAAAGCATCGATGGTAGAAGGATAATAATAACGAATCGTATAGAGTTGTACACCCTGGTTATAACGCACCCAGTAATCTTTTTTCAGTTTTTCGATCAGACGAGGTGTCTTTGCTTCATCATCATCCACACAAACAGAAAAAGAGATCGCAGAGTTTTGCATCAGGTTAATTTTTACACTCAGCGAAGCGAACGTTGAAAAAATCGCACTCAGGTTATCCTCCGCAATGAACGAGAAATCCTTCGCAGCCAATGAGATCAGAAGCTGGTTGCTTTTAAAGATGAAGGAAGGCACCAGGGGCTTTGTCTGCAGGTCCTTGCCGATCATAGTTCCCTTCGCGGCCGGTTGCACAAACGACTTCACATACAGCGGAATATTTTTATTTTCCAGTGGCTTAATCGTTTTCGGGTGAATCACCGAAGCACCGTAATAAGCCAGCTCGATCGCATCATGATAACTCAGCTGCTCCAGTTTCTGCGCATCGCTGAAAAACTTCGGATCAGCATTCAGCACACCCGGCACATCCTTCCATATCGTCACCGACTCCGCATCCAACACAAATGCCAGGATAGCCGCTGTATAATCGGAGCCTTCGCGTCCAAGAGTAGTAGTAAAATTCTCACTCGTACCGCCAATAAATCCCTGCGTGATCACCAATGGATTACGCTCATTAAACATCGGCAGCATCACCTGCTTCGTACGCGCCGCGCTCTCCTCCCAGTTCACTTTTCCCTCGCGATAAGTGTTATCAGTCAACAGACAATCGCGGATATCCAGCCATTTATTCGCCACGCCCAGCTGATCCAGGTATGCACTCAGGATATTGGTAGAAATCAGTTCACCCGCCGACACAATCTGATCATACACAAAATCATACTCCCGCGGATCTTCCTCCAGCACCCACTCCACTTCCACGAAAATATTATTCACCTTCGTATATACCTCACCGTTATGATCCTCGAAAAGACGGTCCATGATTTCTGTATGATAATCCCTCACCTCCTGCAGCAATGCCGCCGCTTCACCTGTTTTATGGCAATATGCACGCACCACTTTCTCCAGCGCATTGGTTGTTTTACCCATCGCCGAGATCACCACCGCCACCTGCTCACCCGGAAAGAGTTTCAGGATCGCCGCCACATTTTTCACTGCATCAGCATCCTTCACCGAAGCACCGCCAAACTTAAATACTTTCATTCCTTATTGCTGTTTAATCATCTCCTCAGCGCTTTTCACCGTGCTGAAGTTTAGTTTACAATTAATCCACTCGTTATCGAATTCTGCTTTGTACTTCTCATAGAACTTAATCGCCGGCGTATTCCAGTCGAGCACCTGCCAATGCAGCTGATTCACCTTCATCGCTTCTGCTTCGACAATTAATGCACCGAACAACTTCGAGCCGATACCTTTTCCGCGACAAGATTCCGTCACCACGATATCATCCAGATAAATACCACGACCTTTCCAGGTGCTATACTTCAGAAAATAAACAGCCGCACCCACCACTTTTCCATCCAGTTCTGCCACCAGCGAATAAAAAACCGGGTGTTCCCCGAAGCCATCCTGCTGCATCTGCTCCACCGAGGTAATCACCTGCTCCGGTGCCTTCTCAAAAAGTGCCAATTCGCAGACCAGGGCATACACCGCCGCCATGTCGTCTTTCGTACCTTTGCGCACCATCAAATTCATCGGGCAAAAGTAATTCATTCTGATTGCCCTTTCTCGAAAAAATGAAACTACATCACCGGATCATCGGACAGGGCACCGATCTATACATCTTCCACGGACTATTTGGCATGAGCGACAACTGGCAAAGTTTTGGACGCCAATTAGCTGAGAAGGGTTTCCGCGTGATTCTCGGCGACTTACGCAACCACGGACAC
>JAGOJO010000029.1 GCA_017995075.1 Bacteroidia bacterium
TATCAATGGTCGAATGGTTCAAATACAAATTCAGCATCCGGACTTTCGGCAGCTGTGTATACCGTGATTGCAACAGATGCAAATGGCTGTACACAGTCAGGAAATATTAATATCGGAAATCAGGGTGGTCCATCTATTGCTGTTCAGAATACAACCGATGTGAGTTGTCAGTCGGGTGCAGATGGATCAGCTTCGGTGGTGGTGAATAGCGGAAATGGTCCTTATACATATCAATGGCTTCCTTCCGGTGGTAATGGTATTAACGCCAGTAACCTGAGTGCTGGAAATTACACAGTCGATGTTACAGATGTGAACGGCTGTGTTACTTCACTTCCGGTAGTGATTAATGAACCTACAGCCCTGGTTGCTGCTGTATCTTCTGTAGATGCTTCCTGTGGTCTGGCTAACGGTAGCGCACAGGTGAATATGTTAGGTGGCACTGCTCCTTATACCTACCTCTGGTCAAACGGAGATTTGAATGCTATCGCGAATGGATTAGTCACGGCTACTTATACGGTTACAGTGACGGATAATAATGGCTGTACGCTGACAGATAATATTCTGGTAGATACTCCTCCTGCTTTAACAACTGCCGCTCCGGTTGTAACCGATGCTTCATGCAATGGCGGGAATGATGGCGTGGCGGAGGTTGTGGTGAATGGTGGAACACTGCCTTTGTCATATCAATGGAGTAATGGCGGACTTGCTGCTCAAACAACAGGACTCCTCGCCGGAGTGTATACCTGTATCATTACGGATGCCAATGGTTGTACCATTCAGGAGAACGTAACAATACAGGAACCTTCTGCTATTAATACAGTGGTGAATACTACCGATGCTACCTGTGGACAATCAAATGGTACTGCTCAGGTAAATACCAACGGCGGTACGGGTGCATTAAATGTACTCTGGTCTACTGGTGCAAACACAAATTCGATCAACACACTTTCTGCGGGTAGCTATACGGTAACGGTTACTGATGCCAACGGTTGTACTGCAGTAGCAATTGCAGCCGTTTCCAATCTGGGCGGACCAACAGCAGCCGTTCAATCAATAACTGATGTTAGTTGTAATGGCGGTAGCAATGGTGCTGCCACAGTAAATGTATCTGCAGGTAATGGACCATTTGCTTATCAATGGACACCATCAGGTGGAAATGCAGCGAATGCAGCCGGATTAAGTGCAGGCGCTTATGTGCTCAACATCACTGATGCGAATGGTTGCCAGAGTAGTGTGAATGTATCGATCACCGAACCTGCTGCGATCAACCTTTCTGTCGTGACCAACCAGGCAAGTTGCGGAAATTCAAATGGCTCAGCAACTGTTAATGCAAATGGCGGTACGGGTGCTTATCAATATCTCTGGTCAAATGGAGATGTGAATCAGCAGGCCCTGAATCTTTCAGCCGGAAATTACGGAGTGACGGTTACAGATGGTAATGGTTGTTCCTCATCAGTAAATGTGAGTGTAACGCAACCTTCATCATTAACTGTGCAGTCGTCGAATACACCTGCTACCTGTTTCAATGGTGCTGATGGTTCGGCTGCGGTGAATGTGAACGGAGGAACAATTCCTTATACTTATTTGTGGAGTAACGGTAACGCAGGTCCGCAAATTACGAATGTAACGGCCGGGGCTTATACTGTGACCGTGACAGATAATAATGGTTGCTCCTTTTCTTCAGCAATCAATATCGGACAGGCTTCTGCTATTCAGTCTGCTGTTATTACAGTAGATGCTACTTGTGGAGGAACGAACGGTAGCGCACAGGTGAATGCCAATGGTGGCACCGGTGCACTGTCGTACCTCTGGTCTGATGGACAAACAACTACGCTGGCCTCTTCGTTGGGTGCCGGAGCATATACAGTAACTGTTACAGATGCCAATGGTTGTTCTGTTGCAGTCAATGCGGCAGTGGGAAATCAGGGCGGACCACAAGTGGCAATTCAGAGTGTTACACCTGTTTCGTGCAATGGTCTTTCTGATGGACAGGCTTCTGTAGCAGTCAATGCGGGAAATGGTCCGTTTATTTATTCATGGTCTCCTTCGGGTGGTTCTGCGGCATTGGCTTCCGGTTTGCCGGTAGGGAATTATACTGTTGCAGTAACTGATGCCAATGGATGTATCACAAATGTTCCGGTAGTGATTACTGAACCAACAGTGATAACGGCGCAGCTTTCTGCTCAGCAATCTACTTGTGGTTTTGCAAATGGTAGTATAACTACTGTAGTAAGTGGTGGCACAGGACCCTATACGTATACTTGGTCGGGATCAAATCCTTCTACACCTTCTCTGAACTCAATCGCAGCGGGGTCGTATGCGCTAACTGTAACTGATGCCAATGGTTGCGTCTCTTTTGGATTAATTGCAGTGCCCAATGCCGGTGGTCCGGTACTCGCTGTAAACAATGTTACTTCTGTTACCTGTAATGGAAGTGCAGATGGCTCAGCCGGTGTACAGATTATCAATGGAAATGGTCCTTTTGCCTATAACTGGTCTCCTTATGGCGGAAATACAGCTACGGCGACCGGATTATCTGCAGGAAATTATACGGTGGATGTTACGGATATTAATGGTTGTACTTCTTCGCAAGTTGTCATCGTTCAGGAACCTACTTCCGTGCTGCTACAGGTATCGGCTACTCCAACACAATGTAATGCATCTAACGGTACTGCCTATGTGCAGGCGCTGGGTGGAACAACCGGTTATACCTATAATTGGAGCAATGGTCAGTCTGTTGCACAGGCTACCGGATTAAATGGTGGCACATATACAGTAACGGTGACGGATGCAAACGGATGTTCGGCGCAGTCATCGGTTCAGGTAACGGGCTTACCGGGTCCGGGTATCTCCAATGTTGCTACTACAGATGTGCCCTGTTATGGAAATGCTGCCGGAAGTGCGCAGGTAAGTTTCAGCAATGGTACAGCGCCGTTTAATACTTTATGGTCAACCGGTGCTACGGGTAGTTCAGTCTCCGGATTGAATGCAGGCGCGTATAGTGTGACAGTGACGGATGCATTTGGATGTTCTGATGCTCGCAATTTCTCTATTCAGCAACCTGCTGTTCTCGCAGTAGCAGCCGCACCTTTGAATATGGTGAGTTGTAATGGCGGTGCAGATGGAAGTGCCGTGGCGAATGTGACAGGAGGAATCTCTCCCTATACCTATAGCTGGTCATCTGGCTCATTGAATAATACAGCAGTCGGACTCCAGGCTGGAGCATATACCGTTCTCATTACTGATGCCAATGGTTGTACTACACAGCAAACAACCAACATTATTGAACCAACAGCGTTGAGTTTAAATCAACAACAGGTTTCCATGGTTTCCTGTTATGGAGGAAATAATGGGACAGCATCATTCGCTGTAAACGGTGGAACCACTCCATATACCTATAACTGGACCAGTGGAAGTACTTCTGCTGTTGCATCCGCTCTTTCTGCAGGTACTTATACGCTGATCGTTACTGATGATAATAATTGCCTTATTCAAAGTACAGTGACTATTACACAACCTTCAGCTATACAACCTGCTGCTCCTGTTGTTTCGTCTGTTCTCTGCTTCGGAGGCAATACAGGTTCTGCACAGGTTGCAGCAAGCGGAGGTGTGAGTCCATATACGTATCTATGGTCGAATGGTACTAATGGAACTAATGCTACGGGACTCATTGCCGGTACCTATACAGTAACCATTACTGACGACAATGGATGTACGGTTTTACAGAACGTTAACATCACACAACCTGCTGTACTGGCTTATCAGTCTAATGTACAGCCAATTTTATGTTTTGGAGATGCGAATGCTTCCATACAAATGATTCCTAACGGTGGTGTATTACCGTACTCTTATAACTGGAGCAATGGAGCTACTTCGGCATCTATTAATTCGTTGAGTCCGGGAGTTTATTCTGTGACCATCACCGATGCCAATAATTGTAAAACGGATACAGTTTTCTCTGTTACACAACCTGCATTGCTTACTGCCGCAGTGGCTGATGCGAATACCATCTGTATCGGACAAACTGCCTCTTTGCAAACCATTGTCAATGGCGGTACACCTGCTTATTCTTACCAATGGAGCAATGGACAGCAAACTGCTGCAGCGAGTGTTAATCCGGTCATCTCCTCCTCCTATCAGGTAGTAATTACTGATGCGAACGGATGTACTGCTACTGTTACCGGAATCGATGTGCCGGTATATCCAGCGCTTGCTATTACCTTAACTATTAGCGATGACACTTTATGTGCCGGAGATGCTACTCAATTGCTTGCATCTGCATCCGGTGGAAATGGCGGACCATATACCTACACCTGGAATACCGGACAATCTTCTGTTAGTGGATTTACAGACACTCCGGATTCTACAACTCAGTTTGCCGTTACACTCAGTGATGGTTGTACTGTATATTCACCGGTTGCACAACAACTGGTAGTTGTAAATCCGTTACCTCCTGTTGTATTTACGCCGGTAGATACTGCAGGATGTAATCCGGTGAGCATACCATTTATTTCATCCGGTTATTCATCACTCACTGCTGACTATAGCTGGAACTTCGGCGACGGACTTACCGGTTCAGGCTGGAACCCGACGCATATCTATTCCGAAGAGGGTAGTTATGATGTCACATTAGAGATCACCGACGAAAACGGATGTTATAATTCCTATACACAAACGAACGCTGTTACAGTATATCCGATTCCTTTTGCTTTCTATACCACTCAACCACAGGTAGTGAGTATCCTTCACCCTGAAGTGCAGTTCATCAATGCAAGTACCGGTGCTGCAGAATCACATTGGGATTTTGGTAATGGAGTAACTACCGATGAATGGGCACCTGATTGGGTGTTTCAGGATACCGGACGTTATTGGATTCAGCTCGTGGTGATCAGCAGTGAAGGATGTATTGATACCTTCCTGAATGAAGTGGTAGTACAAGGTGAAACAACATTCTATATTCCGAATGCATTTACTCCGAATAATGATGGAGATAATGAATACTTCACCGGTTATGGTATTGGAATCGAAAAGGCGGAGTTCTTTATTTTCGATCGTTGGGGTAAGATGATCTTCCAGTCTGCTTCGCTCTCGAATGGATGGAACGGAACTTACGGAAATCAAGGCGATCCATGTCCTGAAGGTACTTACGTTTATCTATTCCGTGTCCACAATGGTGAGCCTGCTCCTAAGGAGTATACAGGAAGGGTGAGCCTTGTGAGGTGATGAATTCCTGAAAAACTATCAGCTTATTTTTCTTCTTCTGAATTTCCTTCGGACTTCTGAAAGAAAAGATAAATTCCGCGTACGAAAATTCCCGCAGCTACTGCTATGATGAAATAATGCATGGCCGCATTTTCTGCAGGCATGGTCAGCATTTTAATAATTATTACCGCAGCAATAAGTGAAAGCAGTAAGCGAAAATATTTATTGGAGGCGAAGGGGAATCTCATCATTTTGCAAAAGTAAATAATATCCGGGCCTGAAAGGAACGTCCCGGCATTGCTCGCCAGGCAATCACCTGATAGTTGGTGTCGTAGATATTTTTTACTCCTCCGCTGATAGTTATTCCATTTTTGAATAACGTTCCTTCCCAGGATAAATATACTTCAGCAACATCAAATGGTTCAAGATACTGTGTATGATCAACCGTTACATAACGATAGCCGGTATATTGATGAAAATACTGCAGGCTGAATTGCCGGTATTGAATGCTGAATTGTCCTTTGTATAACAAGCGAGGTGTGTAAACGAGTTGTTTGTTAAGTCCGGATGAATAACTGGCATCACTTTTTGTGATAACAGAAGAGGTGTACACCGGCATAAGACGTAGACTCCCTTTCCATTTACGCAGTTGAACCGAGGTTTCCAGACTGGCATCTGCTCCCATGCTTTCGATGGCATGAATATTCGCTGCGTAGTACACACCGTCGGTACCTGGAAGCCAGATGAGCGCGTGATTAAGTTGTGTGAGGAAGGCTTGTGCCGAATACCTGAAGCTCCATTGTTTGTGTGAAAAATTTCCGGTGAGTCCTGCTGTAGTAGAGAATCCTTTTTCTGGGTCCAGATCCGGATTTCCTCCGGGCTGCCAGAAGCGGTCGTTAAGAGTTGGAATGCGGTAAATCATTCCGGCCTCAGCACGTACTCCGAGTTTTGGTGTGATAGGAATAAAAATGGCTGCGCTGGGCAATAACGGTACCGCCTTACCGTCAAACCAGGCCTGACGTAAAGCCAGAGTTGATTGTATCTTCTTACTGTCATACAATACCTTTATTGCGGTACTATATTGTTGTTGTGAAGCAGTGCCATGGTAGGATTCTACCGTTGCGGAGGCTTCTAACCAGGCTAGCTGTCCGGTGATCCTGAGTTGTGGAAGCAACTGAATTCCGGCATCCCCTTCTCCCTGCATGCTGACTACCGTGCTTGGTTCATCCAGTTCAGCGGCGGGATCACGGTAGTGGATTTTTTCCTGTTGTGCTCCGGTTCGCAGGTGCCAGAAGAACTTTTTATGGATTACCGACCATTTGGCAGCGAGGCGGTAGGAGGCATCTTCCTGCTCCTGTAGGCTGACAGACGAGAGCATGTGTGGTGGAATCTCACGTTGATTCTTCAGTGCCCAGGCATGTATGGAGATTCGATTACTTTCTTTTCCATAAGCCAGGTCCTGAGTGAATCCGTATTGCCGGAATTGTGCATGTTGCTGAATGCGCGATTCGCCTTCTACTCCGGTGAAGGGAAAATTGTTCTCCGCTGTTTGTGAATAGATGCGTGTTTGCGTATATACCTTACCGTTAGCATATCTGAATCCCCCACCATATTGATACTGACCAAAACTTCCGAGTCCGGTCATGAGTTCTGCTGCGATTCCCTGACGTGATGGTATAGCACTGTTGATGCGGATAGCCCCTCCAATGGCTCCGTTGCCGCTGAGTGGTCCGTTACCTCCTGATTGCAGGTTGATATCGCCTAGCAACCAGGCTGGAAGCAGGGAGAAGTCATACAACCCCAGCATGGGAGAGTTAATGTAAAGCCCGTTCCAGGTGAGTGCGGTATGAGCTGCTCCGGTGCCGCGCAGGGAAATGGTGGATAAGCTGCCCGGACCATAAGCTTTAACAAACAACGGCGACTCACGGTCGAGCCTATCCGAAAGTGTGAGGGCATTGAGTCGCGCGAGTGCTGAAGTATCGAGTGTTTGACTTACACTGAAAGGACCTCCTTCACTGTATATTGTGCCCTTTATCTCCGCCGGCCGTAGCAAAATACCTGTACTGTCCGGCTGTCCGCAAAGCAGCAAGGGTAAACAGAACAGAAATGAGAAGAGAATTTTCATCGGCACGTTAGGCAGGGAGAGCAACAACAACAACTCCACCCGAAGGCCGGAATAGTCCGTTGTCTTTTCTCCGAAGACTTCGAATGTATGTATCGATGGCAGGTCTTCTGACTCACGATTTTCAGTACTCACTTCCCGTTATAACAGTGTGTGGATGTACATTCGCCGGGGCGAACTCGTTTACAGCAGCGGGAACTGTTGCCGGATTTCACGGCATTCCCTTTTCATCCTCCGACAGAGGAACCATTGATTTTTCAAATTTAAGGAAAACACTTTAGTAATTTCCGTCGTACATACAATGTATTGATAATCTGACTGTAATGTGACTTTCTTAGCCAACCAGAGGTCTTCTCAACGCCCAAATCCTTCCGTATCGGCGGACTCACTATTTTCGCAGGGTGGATCTCCTCAACGGAATAAAAAATGGTGAAATCAGGGCCCTCGCAAGAGCGATCACTCTGGTAGAGAACGAGCAGCCCGGCTACGAGGCGCTGTTGCGGAATCTGGAGTTTCATCCTACCCCTGTCATCGGTATTACTGGTCCTCCGGGTGCAGGAAAGAGTACATTGATCAACGCTCTGCTGAAAAAGTTGAGTGAATCTACTAACGGTAATGGATTGCCGAATAAGATTGCAGTGCTCGCTGTTGATCCGACTTCGCCTTTTTCTCACGGTTCCTTATTGGGTGATCGCTTGCGGATGCATGATCATTTCAATAGCCCCAATGTATTTATCCGTTCATTGGCTACTCGTGGTGCTCTGGGCGGACTCTCTGCCAAGACAATTGAGATTGCCGATGTATTGCGTGGTGCCGCGTTTGATTATATTTTTATCGAAACAGTGGGTGTCGGACAAAGCGAAGTGGAAATTATCGCCCTGGCAGATACTGTAATCGTTACATTGGTGCCGGAAGCAGGAGATGAAATACAGGCACTGAAATCAGGCATCATGGAAATCGGTGATGTTTTTGTCGTGAATAAATCCGATCGCGATGGAGCAGATAAATTCGCAACGGGACTGATTCGTACCCTACACGAACGACCTATGGGCAATACCGACTGGGTGATTCCGGTAATTAAAACTGTTGCCAGCCGGCAGGAAGGAATTGCAGAATTGATTACCGCAATACAACAGCATACAAAACTTCCGGCGCCCCAACAACGAATCTCCCTGCTGGCCGAAAGGGCATTCCGGCTGATTCAGCATGAACGGATGAAAGGCATTTCAGTTGCTGAAATTCAGGAAAAACTTTCTACCGCTGCACTTTCATCAGATTTTAATCTCTATCGGTTTATCGATCTCTGGAAGTAATCACGCTCAATAAACAAAATACCTTTTTTTTGTTGAATAGTTTTCCCTCGGCGATAGCGGTATTCCCCTATATTTGAACTTCACTTCATTCGTTTTATGCCACGGAAGTATTTAAATATTCACCGGAAATTCCTGTTGCTGCTGTTGCTGCTGAAATGCGGTCTCTCATTTTCGCAATCTGAACTGCACGTTGACCATGTTTATCATGATAACGGACAAAAAATCGGACAAATTCATTCTATCGTCAAGGATCATTTTGGCTATGTGTGGATAGGTGCTGAATCGGGTTTGTACAGATACGATAGCAAGAGTATTATCCCGGCTTCCGATTTGTTTACTGCAACACCTTTTCCCAATGCTATTGTTCATGAAATAAGGGAAGATAAACAAGGGAAATTATGGGTTTCCACGCATGAGGGACTCTTTGTTATAGATGGAAACCGTTTATCGTTTGAGCGGATTTATCCTAAAGTAAATGATATTCCTGATGCATTCGATAAGCCATGGGTGCATAGAGTATTTACTGGCACCGGTGATGAAATATGGTTCGGCAATCATTTTGGTTTAAATGCTTATAATGTTAAAACCGGAAAGAGGATCACTTACCCGATTTATGATTCACTGCATATTCCTTTCTTCCGCCGGTATGCTTCGTTTTTTAGTGTGGTAAATGACCGTTATTTATTGATCGGAACAAACGATGGAGTTTGTCGCTTTGATTTAAAACTGCGGACGTATCATCAATTACGACTGAACACAGAGAAATCCATTCCCGATGAAATCGAAAATGTAATCTGTTCGCATTTTCAGTTGAATGATAGTATTCATTATTTCGGGACATGGGCAGCTGGATTAAAAATCTACAATGAACGCAGCGGATCAGTTACCACGCAACTATATACACCCGGTGATCAGCATCCCGGCACCGAGAATATTGTTTTAGATATCGTACGTCTGAAAACAAATCAGGAAGAGATCCTGATGGGCACCGCTGATAAAGGTCTGGCATTGTACAATACACGTACAGCAACGTTTCATTTTTTCGGTAACATCAATAGCTCTCCCTATTCAATCGATAATAGTTATATTCATACATTGTATGCAGATCCGGAGGATAATGTTTGGATCGGTACCAATACCGGGTTGCAATTATATTCTCCGCTGCGTAAAGTGGTACGCTATTATAAACTGCAGGAGAAAATTCCCGATGGTGCCTCGAATGAAATCATCAGTATGGCCCATGATTCGCTCAGGTCAACAGTTTATCTGGCAACTATCAGCAATGGAATCTGGAGCTGGAATTATTCTACAGATAAAGTGAAGAAGGAGTCGGTGATTTCCGGTGGAATATTTTTTCCTGCCGAAACTATGTTCCTGAAGGATGATCATCTTTTTCTCTGTTCCAATGGAAGAATATACCCCTATGATATTCGTCGTAATAAATTGCAACAAGGAATCCTGTTTCCAGGTGGTTCACCGGTTGATTATGAAGAGATCGATGATTCCACTCTTTGTTTGTTCTCCATTATGCGTGCTCCTGTTTTTTTCAATCCCCGTACCCGAAAAATTACGCCAATGTCGGCTTCTATTTCCGGGGATGATACACTTCTGTCGCAGGCCCGCTGTATTCAACAGGTAAATGAACATCAGTTCCTGATAGGTACTTACCGGCATGGGTTAATTCTTTTTGATAAACAACAACAGAAAGTGCTGTGGGATTTTAAATACTATAATGGAATTCCGGTGCATGATATCCTGGATATTATATTGGATAAAAGCGGTCAGGCATGGTTTTGTACTTTACGCATGGGGCTTTTTCGTCTTAACCTGAACACTCGTAAGGCAGATAATTTCCGGACCTTCAATGGTACTGTTATCAATTCTGTGTATGCGCTGGCAGTTGATCGGAATCAACATCTCTGGGTGGCAACGAATAGCGGACTCCTGAACCTGGATCCTACAACACTTCAGTCACGGCTGTTAAGTGAGTTTGATGGCTTGGAGACAAATAAATTGCAAAACGGATTGTATTTTCTGAGCAACGGACAGTTGGTGATTCCCCATTATTTTGGATTTAGTGTGATGACGCCTAGTCAACTGCAGGCGTTCACTGAAAAACCATTGTTGCGGATTAATAGTGTTAAGGTGAACGACCGGTTGATTCAACCATCGGATGAAAAACTCCACCTTTCTTACAACGAAAACAATATTGAAGTGGAGTTTGCGGTTTTAAGTTATGTGCATGCCCGCTTTAACCGTTACTATTATAAACTGGAAGGCGTTCACGAAAAGTGGATCGATAATGAAAACAATAATAGGGTGATTTTATCCGAACTGCCTCCGGGAGATTATACCCTGTTGCTCCGCGCTGCCAACAGTGATGGAAATATAAATGCGGTTCCCTTAAAGTTGTTTGTTCATATCGGAAAGCCATTCTGGAATACGTATATATTTTATGCCTTTATCGTATTACTTGCCCTCGGATTGATTTACCTGTTTGTGAATATGCGGATCCGCCAATTGAAGAAAGTACAGCGAATACGAAATAAAATCGCTAGTGACCTGCACGATGAAGTTGGATCAGCGTTGAGCAGTATAAAATTATATTCGGGATTTATCAAACATGAACGCAAATCGGATACGCAACTCGCCGAAGTGATGGGGAGGATCGAGAACACTTCGAAGGAGAGCCTCGAAAACATGAGTGATATTGTGTGGAGTATCAATGCCAAGAATGATACGCTGGAGAAATTGCTATCGCGCATGAAATCATTCAGCGATGGAATCCTGCTTCCGGCGGGAATAAAAGTGCATTACGATTTGCAGGTTGGAAATATTCCTGTTCATATGGAGTCTCGCCGACAGTTGTATTTGTTTTACAAGGAAGCAGTAAACAATATTGCAAAGTATGCTGTTGCCTCGAATGTTTGGATCTCCCTGCTACGAAAGGGTGCCTGGTGGGAATTGGAAATCAAAGATGATGGTGCCGGTTTTGATGCATCTGCTGTACAGGATGGAAACGGTTTACAGAACATGGAAGAACGCGCTGTGCTGCTGAACGGAAATTGTATGGTCGAAACAGCTCCGGGTAAAGGTACCTGTGTAAAACTAAGATTTAAAACTACCTGATTTGGTAGTTGCCTTCGCTTGCTGAAGGTTGCAAATTTGACATTATGGAACAGAAGGAAATAAAGGTTTGTATTTTTGAAGATAATAAGTTTTTACGGGAGAGTCTGAGTTTTATTATTGATAAGGCGGAAGGCTTCTCGCTGGCCGGCTCTTTCCCGGATGCGAAGCGGGTGATTGATCATATTCGCATGACCCAACCGGATGTGGTGTTGATGGATATTCAGCTTCCGGTGGTTTCAGGTATCGAGGCAGTGCTGATGATCAAAAGGGAATTCCCGGATCTGAAAATTGTAATGCAAACGGTGTTTGAAGATGAGGATAGTATTTTCAAAGCAATTTGCAATGGTGCATCGGGATATATTCTGAAGAGCACTCCTCCGGATCGTTACCTGGATGCAATCCGTGAGGCGTATAATGGAGGTGCTCCGCTTACCCCAAGCATTGCAACAAAGGTATTGGCTACATTTCAACGGCAACAGGATATGCCCAAGTGCGATTACGAACCGCTTACGCTGAAGGAGAAGAATGTACTGCTATGTCTTGTAAACGGAATGAGCTATAAAATGATTGCCGATCATTGTCAGATATCGTACGATACAGTTCGCTTTCACATGAAAAATATCTATGCTAAGTTACATGTGGCTTCTATGACCGAAGCAGTTGCAAAAGCGATTCAGCACCGTATCGTTTAAACCGTTTCTTTTTCCAGCACGCCTTTGATGTCCGGAAGAAAATAAAGATTACTCTTCATGATTTTTCCATCTTCACGATAGATCGGTTTTCCGTTCTCATCGAGTTTACTCATGTTGCTGCGATGAATCTCTTCAAACACTTCTACAATTTTATGTTGAAGTCCGTGGGCAATGATAGTACCACAAAGGATGTATAACTTATCGCCTAAGGCGTCGGCTATGAGTGTAAGATCTTTGTTCTTCGCTGCTTCCAGGTATTCATCATTCTCTTCTGCCATTAACCGGTGGCGGAGTTCAATGATTCTATCGCTGATCTCGGTCTGAGGTGCTTCATGATAATCGAGTCCAAAGGTGGCGTGAAATTCTTTTACAGCATTTAAGATGTTCTCCATGGCGTTGCAGTTTCTACGAATATAGAAAGTGTCTCCCTTGCCCTGGTGGACTGTTGAAATATTCCGTTCCCGCAGTTGCTATTTTTCAGGAAATGAAGGGACTACCATACAGCTCTCGTGCGATCGTTCATAACCTGTTGAGAGAAACGGAGATTCCGGAAGGATTACTGAAGAGAAATTTTCTGTTTTACGCGTGACAGATCTTCCTGATAAAGGATCATATCAGTACCGGAGAGGGTAAAGAAAACCGCACGGTTGTAATAGTCGATAGCGTCTTCCCATTTTTGCTGGCGTTCGTAAAGTTGTCCGAAGATGCGATAGATTTTATCTTTTGCAATGCCGGGTACTTCCAGCGCACGGTTCAGGATGGCGACTGTTTCCGTGCCTTTGTCGAGTTGAAGAAGTAGCTCTCCGTATTCAATGTACAAATCAGGATAAGCCGGAGCTTGTCGCATCGCAATCCGAAAGGCTTCTTCGGCTCCGCTGAAATCTTTGAGATGGCGGAAAAGGATCGTGCCGTATAAAGCTTGTGCTTTACCGTGCTCTGGCTGTGCTGCCAACAGTACCTGAAGTTCCCGCAAAGCATCTCCTCTCCGACCTTCTGTCAGGGCTTGCTGGATAAATAAAAGCTGTTGTGCGTTCGTGTCTGCCATTCTGAACGGGTCGTGTGAACCCATTTCTCCGGGTGTAAAGGTCAGTGTTTAAAACCCCGTTTGGTCTGCGAAGGTGGTGAAAAGGATCGAATTTCGGGTGAAAACAGGGTCTGGCATGGCGAAAACAGGCATCTAGGACCCGTTTTTCAACTCTTTTCTTCTGTTGATCGAATCAGGAGAAGGGCATTGAGAAACGCAAAAAATGTGACGCCCGCCTGCGTTTCGAGGGTGTCTTCGGTGAAGAAGGAGGCGATGGCGATGAGTAGAAAGGATAGGTAAACGATATCGTTTTTTCGGATACCGGTTACTAACGCATACGCCAGTACGAAAATAAAGTAAATCATTCCTGACCATCCGAAGGCTACTCCGAAGCTGAGGTATTGGTTGTGCGCGCGTAATCGCCATTCATCGCTAAGTGTGCTGTTGGTGGCGTTGTAGGCGTCTTTGTAGGCATTGGGTACGTCGCCGGTGCCTACTCCGGTGAGTGGATGATGTGCGATGATCCACCTGGCCGTTTTCCAGTATTCAAAACGTTGTGCGAGCGTTTGTCCTGTGGCCCATCCGGTGAAGTGGTAGGTGCGGTATTCGGATGCAAGTTCTTTGAAGCGGAAGAGTAAACTGTTTTGTTCGGTGTAATGTTCGGGTGTCGGATAGCCGTTGCGAATGAGTTGTAAATCGTCGTTGCTTAGCCGCATTACACCATCGTAATCCTTACTATAATTTCTGTAGGTGAGGAACCGCATGATGGTGACAAGTTGCATTTGTCCGCGTTGATCTGTTTCCCAAAGTGATGTTCCTCCTCGTTGTCGCCAGGCAGAATCCATTTCCGCTTCGTGGAATTGAATCCATACCAGGCGTCCTTGTTCAATATCCTGCCGAAAGGTGTTGTGTGTGTATTTATTTCCGAGTCGGGTGGCTGGCGGTAATTCCTGTAGCGAGATATTGACCGGTTCTATCGATTGTACGAACAGGAACTGGTAGGTCTGCCATAGCACTATAACAATAGCAAGGGCTGCAATCCCGGAAGTAATTTTTACGATGATGTGTTTGGCCTTTGTCACCAGCAGGAGTAAACCGAGCCAGATGAGAATCAGAAGTATGGCAAGGCCGGTGACACTCTGTAAAAGAATCAGAAATCCGCCGAGCCAGATCATGGTTACGATGCAAACGACGCGGAGCAACTTACTCTCTTCGCGAAGGAAGGCGAGGCAGCAGATGACAAGGCAAAAATCAATCAGCAGACTTAACCGTATATGGGAGATAAATAAACTGATGTCGCGGTAGTTGTTGACCAGTTTTCCGGTCCAGCCCATGTAGGTGGCGTAACCAACACCACTGCTGATGAGTACTCCTGTCAATACGGCTGCGAGAGTTATTCGGTACTGCCTGGCCGTTAGTGGTGGTCCCGCGATGAGCAGGAGTGGCATGAGTAGTAAGGGAAGCTTTACGCGAAGATCCTTAGTGGCATATACCATGTCTTCAGTGTTCCAGAGTCCTGCCAGGTGGAGGAGATATAAACCGATGAGGAAGAAAAATACCGGTTGTCGGGTGGCATTGCGTAATCGTTCGGGAAGGTTACCTGCAATCAGCCAGCCCCCGGCCATGATAAACTGGCCCAGACTCATCCCCAGATTCCATAGCGGCAGTGATACAGCTGTGAGCAGTACTCCGACGAAGAAACCGCCGGCTCCAAATTTCCGAATGAAGGTACTGTTCAACAGGTAGTGGAATGGTTAGGTAATAGGGCAACGAAGGACTTCCCCTGGCATTGTGCAGGTTGAAAAAAAGATCAGGGTTTGTATTGCCGGTTCATCATCTGCTGGTAAACAGATGGATCACGGAGTGCTTTCAGTGCGGCTTGTACGTCTGGATCTGTGTCGAAGCTGGTTTCCAATCGGCCGTTTTGGTAATAGTACCGCGATACGATTTCGTTTTCGAGCATCTCCCGTACTTCTTCTTTGTTGATCCGGAGGTCAGTGGCTTTATCGTGTACAAGCAGTTTTTTTACAGCTTCATATTCGGCTTTGATGTGCTCGAAGTATTTTTCTTTTTCTGCTTTCTCGCGGAGTTCTTCGAGTTTCTTTTCGCTGTCGGTGATGTAGTCGTACTTTTTATCGGCCTGCCATTTGATGAAGTCTTCGTATTCGGCATCGCTCAATTGAAAATCCTTTGCCGAGGCAATGGTGGGGTGCGTAATTTTATACTGCGTTGCGAAATCGAAGAGAATGTAGTTGTTGATCAGCGCCTGCGAGATACTGCTGAGTAGTTGCGGTTCAAGTGCATAATCCGGAGTAATTCCTCCACCATCATATACTACTCTTCCGTTTTTTGTTTTGAAACTGGAGATAAGTGAATCCGGTACTTTTCCTACGCTACCGTCGGGATTGCGATGAGTGTAATCAAGTGCCTGAATGCATCGTCCGCTGGGGATGTAATACTTCGCTGTGGTGATCTTAAGCTGTGCATTGTAGGTCAGTGGTCGTGTGGTTTGCACGAGTCCTTTGCCAAAGGTGCGTTGACCGACAATGACTGCACGGTCGAGATCCTGCAAGGCTCCGCTTACAATTTCTGATGCTGATGCAGATCCACTGTTGACCAATACTACTATCGGTGTTTTGTTATCTGTTGCGGGATGTTGTGAACGGTAAATTTTATCCCATTCTTTTATTTTCCCTCTGGTGCTGACTACTTCCTGTCCTTTGTCGATGAAAACGTTGACAATATCTACTGCTTCGTTGAGCAAGCCACCTGGGTTTCCACGCAGATCAAGTATTACTCCTTTAGCGCCTTTTTTCTGCACGAGATCTTCCATCGCGGCTTTCACTTCTTTGGCGGCATCGTCGGTGAAACTTCCGAGTCGAATATATCCTTGTTGCTGATCAATCATTCCATAGTAGGGAACGTTGGGGATGGTAATCTCTTCACGTACCAGACTTCGTACCAATGGCTGTGATTCACCTGAACGTTCTACCGTTATACTGATCGGGGTATTCGGTTGTCCCTTGAGCATGCGGCTCACTTCATCGTATTTTTTTCCTTTGATGGCTTTCCCGTCAATGGCACGAATGATATCTCCGGCCTGTAATCCACCTTTCTGTGCCGGAAATCCTGCATACGGATCGGTGATGATCACATCGTCGCCACGCTGGCCGATGAGGGCACCAATACCGCCGTACTGTCCGGTGGTCATGAAACGATAATCTTCTGCTTCCTCTTCCGGAATAAACTGAGTGTAAGGATCGAGGCTCTCCAGCATGCTGTGTATTCCTTCTTCTACCAGTTGCTTTGGATCTGCCGGATCAACATAATAAACAGAGAGCTCACGAAGTACTGTCGTAAAGATGTCGAGGTTGCGCGATAGCTCGAAATAGTTATCATCTACACTTCTGAACGAGATGAGGCCGAGTGCGGAGAGCACTAACAGTATCCATATCCGAAAACCGCGTAAAGCTGACTTGAGTTTATTGATCATAGAGTTGATTAAGGAACGGGGTCGTAACCATGTCCGCCCCAGGGATTGCAGGAGATAATGCGTTTGAAGGCCAGCCAGCCTCCTTTGAATGGTCCGTGCTTCCGGATGGCTTCAGCTCCATACGCCGAGCAGGTGGGTGTATAACGGCAGGCAGGACCAATATGCGGCGAGATGGCATGTTTGTAGAAGCTGATCATTCCCAGCAACAATTTACTCAGCGCTTTTTTTATCATCCGGTGTTAAACGTTTCAAAAGTAGGATTAATTTTTCTTCAACAACGGAATATTCAAGGGGCGTATTACACTGGGAAATGAACAATAGCGCGAAGCTTTTTTCGGCACTCAGGCAATAGTCAATCAGCTGGTGTTTGTGTTTGCGGTAGGCCTCACGAAGAAGTCGTTTTGTGCGGTTCCGGTCGTGGGCATGTTTCATTTTTCGCTTTGGTGCGCTGGTGGCTATCTTCACAGGAGCCTGAGGATCAAAGGGCTGCTCGAGGTAAACCAGGCGGATCGGGTAAGCTGAAAATGCTTTACCTTCTTCGAAAAGCAGCTCGAGCACCTTCCGGCTTTTCAGCTTTTCGGCGGCAGAGAAGGTATTACGAATGGGTTTATCCGGCAACATATGCTTCAGCAATCAGGGTCAACAGGGAGATGTTAACCAGGGGGTTCAGGAAGATGGTGCCAGTCAGGAAAGGGAGCCGGATCAGGTCGCGGCTTATTTATTCTTTTTGAGGTAATTCTCGATGCTCATGGTCATGGAAGGAGCTTCCGGAACAGGAGCTTGAATATCAAGTCGTAAGCCTGCTTCAATGACAGCCTGCGATGTTTGTGAACCGAAGGCCGCAATCAGCGTGGTGTTCTGCACAAAATCAGGGAAGTTCTTGAAGAGGGAGGTAACGCCGGCCGGACTAAAGAACACCAGCATATCGTATTTTACATCTGCCAGATCACTCAGATCCGAACAAACCGTTTTGTAAATCACTGCACGGGTGAAATTAATACCCTGGTTACTGAGTGTATCAGCAATTTCCTGCTTGGCAATATCGGAACATGGCAGGAGGAAGTTTTCTTTTTTATGCTTCTTTAAAATCTCCAGCAAATCATTGATGTTCTGCTTACCTGCAAAAATCTTACGCTTGCGGAAGGTGATGTATTTCTGGAGATAAAAGGCAGTAGACTCTGAAATACAGAAGTACTTCAGTTCCTCCATATTGGTAATGCGCATCTCGTTGCAGATACGGAAAAAATGATCAGCCGAATGACGACTGGTCAGAATAACAGCCGTGTGGTCAGGAATATTGATCCTGTCCTTACGGAAGTCCTTTGCCGCGATTCCTTCGACATGGATGAAGGGCCTGAAATCGATTTTCAGGTTGTACTTCTTGGCCAAATCATGGTAGGGAGATTTCTCCGACTCCGGCTTAGGCTGTGTAACGAGTATGGATTTTACTTTCAAGGGACGCGGATGAGGTGGGGTAATTTCCAGACTGTTTTCCGATTCGCTGCTCTTAGAGGGAGGCTACCTTCCAGATGATCAGGAGAGGGGCGATTTCGAAAGCGCAAAGGTACAAAAACAAATAAAACAGTGAGAACCCCGGAATACCTATCCAGATTCCAATGGCTCTGACCAATCGATAGAGGAATAACAGGCCGATTATACTAACCGAAACAGCGATGGTCCAGAACCGTATTCCGGCAGGTGCATAGGCAAGTAAGATATTGACTGGCAGTAATAAAAGTCCAATCATCATGACCATCAGGAAGATATTAAAAATGTACAAAGCAATCGGTCTTTCAAGGTCAAAAACAGCACTCAGAAAGCGGAGTGATATCATTTTTATGGAGTAAGCGGCGGCGATGGCAACGGATAAAAAGGCGAATCGGAGGAGTCCGCCCTGCAAAATTCCCATGTCCCAACGTAGGTAAATGCTCAACTGATAAACAAACAATCCCATGAGCATATAGGAGATAACTGAGAGTACCAGGGATGCCCGTTGGAGTAAAACGCTCTCGTCGCGCACGATCTGATTGGTGGTGGTGATGTTGAAAAAGGCGGAGAATAGTTGTTTGAAGATGCGATAGTAAAGCACTCTAAACCAAGTGAAAAATCCTACAAGAGCGATGAGGGAAATGGTAAACCAATCGCTGATTTCCCGGTTCACCGGCTGTGCATTGGGATGGGAAACCCGTAGCGAATGTCCTTTGAAGAGTCCAGGTCCCTCCAATGTTTTAGATCCGGCGGAGAGGGTGTCGTCAACAACCAGACTATCTTCCTCATCGCTGAACCGAAAAGCACCGCGACTCAGTACACCTGAATCCGGAACAGCCGTAGTGTCCGTGAGGTGGTTAATGAGGGTATCGCTGGTTTGGGCCGACATATGGTGAATTCGTCACTGCAATATTAACGAATTCATCCCCAGCCCCGATTAGCAGTTGAAATGGATTATTTTTTCTGGTAAACGTTATAAGTGAAGCTCCCATTGATATTGATCGATTCGGCAACGCTTTGGGTTACCACTTTCGGCACTTCAATTTCGTATTCTTTCAGCAATACACTAAAGGAGATATCCAGATAAATTTTACCATCTTTAATTGTCAGTTTCCCGGTTTCAGTGCGTTGTTTCGTGACGCCATGCAGGAAAAAATCGCCGGTTGCGGTAACGGTAGCTACTGTATCGCGGTTCCAGTTGATGGCTTCGTTGATCTTCCCTTTAAAAGTAGATTTCGGGAATTTTTCACTCTCTACATACTTCTCATTAAAATGTTCTTCCATCAACGCCTTTTTGAATTTAAAAGTCCGCATGGGCACTGTAAACTGAATCCCATTCGTTGAAGTCGTAATAACAGAAGTAGCACTTTCAGTGATGGCATCAATATTTTCCAGCGGAGTAGAAGAAAACAAACTCACTTTACCACCGGTAGCCAGAAAGATATTTTGTGCCTGCACACCCGCCGCCATGGCCACAAGTGTGAAAATCATCAACGCTTTTTTCATTTAACAAAGATCAGTTGTTCAAATGAGTTTTTCTTGAAGATTGTACGGGGAATTCTCATGCCAGTGTAAAAACTTCTTAACCTTCTGCCGTCAGTATGTTTTTGCAGAGATGATCAGCGAATGAAGAAAATTGTTGCAAATTCGTCGTACATTCTTCCCGTCATGCTGCTGAAAAAATTCCTTTCTATTGCCCGTATCACCTTTCTGGTGGTCTCTTCTGTATTGTTATTGATTGTAATGTTTTCCTTCACCACCGGACCTTATTGGATCTACCATTGGCTTGGCACCAGCGAAAGTGAATTTAAATTTAAGCCCGATTATATCATCATTATGGGAGGAGCAGGGTATCCCAGCGAGTCGGCACTCATGCGTTCATGGTATGCGGCAGGAGTATATCAGAAGAACCCGCAAGCCATCGTAGTTGTTACTCAGCCTGCAGCGGCCTGTGTGAGACCTGAACTCAGCGACGCGTACGGCATCCGGAAGGATCTTATGATACGAGGTGTAGACAGCACACGTATCTTATTAGAGATAAAAGGTAAAAACACGCGGGAAGAAGGAATGAACGTGCTCACCCTCGCTCCCGATGCCAAGGACAAAAATTGTGTGATCATCACATCGCCCGAACATATGCGCCGCTCAGTACTCGTTTTCCGTAAGCTGGGTTATAAAAAAGTAGGAGGGATTCCCACATTCAATGCCTCCGGTCCCGTCGACCTCGATTATAAAGACAGTCAGCTCGGCGGCAACACCATGCCTCTCCCGGAAGTAGGAGGTAGTATTCAATTGAGATACCAGTTTTGGAATCATTTACGTTACCAGGTAATTTGCTATCGTGAAATTATCGGACTCGGATGGTACAAACTCCGCGGCTGGGTGTGAGATCCTGAATCTCCGGCCGGATATTTTTGTATTTTCGCAAACTATGCGCATAGTATATTATTCTCTTTTGCTGGTGTTGATGTTCTCCGCCTGCAAGAACAGCCAAAACGATGATAAAACTAAAGATATGTCTGCTGTAGATGCACACTCATTCGCTCACCCTGCCGAAGCAGTCGTGCGCCATCTTGAACTGGACCTGAATGTAGATTTTACTGCAAAACAGTTGAAAGGTACTGCTACGCTTCATATCGACAATCTGATGAAGACAGATCGTTTGCATCTCGATACACGCGATCTGAATATCGATTCGGTTTTGCTGGACGATGGTACCACTACAAAATTTGATATAATGCCTGCTGTGCCTTTTGTTGGCAGTGAACTGGTGGTGTATATTAAACCTACTACGAAGAAGGTTAAGATTGCTTACTCTACTTCACCAAATGCAGCTGCATTGCAATGGCTGACCCCCGAACAAACAGCCGGAGGAAAGAAACCATTTTTATTTACCCAATCACAAGCTATTTTGGCGCGGACCTGGATTCCATTGCAGGATTCTCCGGGAATACGTTTTACTTATGAAGCAAAAATTACCTGCCCCAATGATCTGATGGCGTTGATGAGTGCTGAGAATGATACTGCTTTACATGCAGATGGTGTTTATTCTTTTAAAATGAAGCAGGCGATACCGGCTTATCTTATGGCGCTGGCTGTTGGAGATGTGCGCTTCCATGCATATGATGAACGAAGTGGTGTTTATGCAGAACCTGTGACGATTGACAAAGCAACATATGAGTTTGCTGATCTCCCAAAGATGATTACCGCTGCAGAAGAATTATATGGCCCTTATGCCTGGGGACGTTATGACGTGTTGGTATTACCTCCGAGTTTCCCGTTTGGCGGAATGGAAAATCCACGACTTACTTTTGCTACTCCTACTATCATTGCAGGTGATCGTTCACTCGTGGCGCTGATTGCACATGAGCTCGCCCATAGCTGGAGTGGTAATCTTGTGACCAATGCTACATGGAATGACTTCTGGCTGAACGAAGGATTTACTGTGTACTTTGAGTCGCGTATCATGGAGAAACTTTATGGGAAAGACTATGAAGACATGGCTACAGTTCTCGCAGAAGGTGAATTGCGGAAGACCGTAGCGGAACTGGGTAACGATAATCCGGATACCCGTTTATACCTGAATCTTGAAGGCCGTGATCCCGATGACGGCATGAGCGATATCGCTTATGAGAAAGGCCGTTTCTTCTTATTGAATATTGAAAATGCAGTTGGACGCGAAGCCTGGGATGCCTTTCTGAAGAAGTATTTCGCTGAACACGCATTCCAAAGTATTACCACCGAACAATTCCTGGCTTATCTCGAAGAAAACCTGATTCAGGGCAATGGTAAGCTGCGTAATACAAAGATCAGAGAAACGAAATGGGTGTTTGGCACCGGTTTGCCCGATAGCTTCCCGAAAGTGCGTTCAACAGAACTGGAGAAGGCGGCTGCATTTGCTGCTGATTTTCTTGCAGGGAAATCAATGACTAACCCTACAGGATGGACCACTCACCATTGGGTGTATTTCCTTCGTAAAATGCCAGCGAAATTATCATTGGCACAAATGCAGGACCTCGATCAGCGATTTAAATTTACGGAAAGCGGTAATAGCGAAATTCTTTGTCAATGGCTGGAATTGTCGATCCGCAGCAACTATACTGTCGCAGATCCTGCTCTCGAGAAATTCCTAACGTCGGTGGGTCGCCGAAAATTCCTCCGCCCGCTTTATAGTGCACTCGTAGAAACACCACAGGGACGTGAGAAAGCAAAAGCGATTTATCTGAAAGCCCGCCCGGGTTATCATTCCGTGAGCGCAGGTTCAATTGATGAGATGTTGCGTAACTGAGTTCGTTGCAACAGCAATTACAGGCATACATACAGATTAACATTGCATTGTTCAAAACTGAGTATTGGTGCTAATTAAAGCGCACTATTGTAGTGTATTTTAGTCCCAACAAACGGGAGCGCCGTAACGCTCTTTTTATAATTCTCTTGCTGCTGGTTTTTCGCCGGACCAACGAAACCCTGAATCAGGTAACCGACAAACAAGCAAGATGAAATATACCACACCGCCGCACTAGCGGATATTCCCCACCTTCATGACTATTCTTTAGCACGCCCATACACATTTATGGCGATGTGTTGATCGTATCCTGAACTCTTCTCATTCAAAAGTTGCACCTTTTGCAGGTGCCGGAATTCTATTGCCTAAAAATTCGTATATGCATAACCGTTATATATTCCTGAGTCTGCTCCTGATAACCTGGAATATGGTTTTATGGGCACAATCTCCTGATTCGGTGGTCATGCGACGACAATTGTGGAGAGGTGATCTCAGTGGAAGTTATGTGACAGAACGTGACTGGACGGGTCAGGCACAAAACTATATTATTCTGAAAGGTCTGGCTGAAGCCCGTTTCAGAAAGAAGCTTCAGAGTGGATGGCAACATGAACATTATGTACATACACAGTTGGGTTATACAGCAATTACCGATAGTATCTGGATGAAGAGTGCTGACATCCTGAAGATACATCTGCGCTGGATGGAAGAGAATAAACGAAAGGTAATACATACTTATTCTCTCCGGTTTCAGACGCAATGGCTGAGTACGTGGAGGATAAATGAAAATAGCAGGCAATGGATGGCGGGATTTATGAACCCTTCAGGCTTAGAATTGGGATATAGTTTCAGCTGGTATTTCCTCGAGAACAGCAGCCTGATGCTCACTCCCGCCACCTTGCAGCTATCTGTGATGCCACGTACAATTCTTTCTCCGGCCGCTGTGGAGGATCCGTCAATTCGACTCCCTCATGCAAATATGTACTCGCGTTATGGCTTCAGTGGAACGCTGAATATTGAAGAGAGTTTTTATAATAATGTGCTGGTGTTATCACATCAGTCGCATCTGTTTTGCAATGCCATTACAGCACAAAAAATTCAATTTGATGTAAGCAACCGGGTGTCTGTCCGATTCCTTAAATACCTGCAACTTCGGCTCGATACAAGTATATTATATCAACCTGATCAAACATCAAAACTCCAGTACAGGCAGGAAGTGTTATTGGGGATCTTCTATGAGAAAAGGAAATGACGCGTCAGATACCTTTGAAAAAATTTGTAAAACGTTTTTAACGTCATTGGATTTTACACACTCATCGTTTTGAAGATCCCCACCTGTTTGTAGGAAAAATATATCTTTGGAAAATGGTTCGGGTTGAAACTTTCCGCAAGCTGGCTTTATCTTTTGACGAGACGGCAGATGCACCGCATTTTGAAGTCATTTCCTTTAAGGTAAAAGGTAAAATATTTGCTACATTGAATCCTCCTCATCATCGTGGATGCGTAAGGCTGAGTCCGATTGATCAGGATGTCTTTTGCGCCTTTGATCCTGAAGTTATTTATAAGGTTCCCAATGCCTGGGCGAAATACGGTTGGACCAATATCAATCTGAAAAAGGTGAAGAGGGAGATGCTGTTGGATGCGCTTACCAGTGCCTATTGTACTGTAGCTCCTCCCAAATTAGCAAAGAAGTATATGTATTTTTAATTCTCTTCCCTGAATTTTAATCTGCCGGGTGCATATTCGTCGCTTTACGTTTCGTCAACAGAAATTTCTTATTATATTTGATGCGAAGAAAAATACTATGAAAAAATTCATCTATACCATTCTGCTTATTTCTGGTCTGTCTGTAGGCGTTAATGCGCAAACAAAGAATGATCCGAAACCAGCAGCATCTCCGAAAGGTTCAGCAGCTCCTGTGGCAAAACCTACGGATAAACCAAAAACAGCTGCCAGTCCTGGTGTGGCTGCTCCTGAGCAAGCAGCTGAAAAGCCTGCAGAGAAACCGATTGACCCAAGTAAATTGTCAGCGGAGGACATTCAAAAAATTTATACAGATTACGCCACTCCCGGAGAGCCACATGCGGAACTTGCCAATATGGTCGGCACCTGGAATGAAGTAATAAAAATTTGGATGGCTCCGGGAACAGAACCAATGGTGAACAAAGCAGTTTGTTCAGTAGAAATGATTTTAGAGGGACGGTATCAGCAATCAAGACATAAAGGTGAATTTAACGGAATGCCATTCGAAGGTATTGGTATCACCGGCTATGATAATGCAGATAGGAGACTTTATTCCACATGGATCGATAACATGGGTACTGGAATAATGTTCAGCAAAGGGACAATTGACGAAAAGACAGGGAATGTTACCTTCAATGGTGAACAAATGGATCCGTTAACGAAAAAAATGATGAGGATCCGTGAGGTTATGCGCCGTTCTGACAATGGTGATTATATTATGGAAATGTACACCACACCAGTTGGAGGAAAGGAGTTTCTGAGCATGGAAATTACCATGGTTAAGGTCAAGTAGAAATCTAAATAAATAGTAGAAAGGGCAAACCATTCTGTGGCTGCCCTTTTTTATTTTCTGTTTCAATAAAAAGGAGATATTTGCCCCCACAATGAAAAAGTCCGGTAATACCCCTGCGCTTAGTTTTATTTTTGTGACTTTGCTGATCGATATCATCGGTCTGGGAATTATCATTCCGGTAACACCGGCGTTGATTCGTGAATTGACTACCTGTACCATTAGTGAGGCTTCCCGGTATGGTGGATGGCTGATGTTTGCCTATGCCTTTATGCAATTTTTCTTTTCTCCGATTATAGGTGGTCTGAGTGACCGGTATGGACGACGCCCGGTTTTATTGTTGTCCCTCTTTGGATTTGGTTTAGATTATATCTTCCTGGCACTTGCTCCAACTATCACCTGGTTATTCGTTGGTCGTATTCTTGCGGGCGTTTTTGGTGCAAGTGTGACTACCGCAATGGCGTACATTGCTGATATCAGTACACCGGAAAAACGAGCACAGAATTTTGGAGTTATCGGAATGGCTTTCGGCCTCGGATTTATCATTGGTCCGGTGCTGGGTGGAATGTTGGGACAATTTGGATCGAGAGTTCCGTTTTATGCAGCTGCGGCGCTTACACTGCTGAATTGGTTGTATGGATTTTTTATCCTGCCGGAATCGCTGGCGAAAGAAAATCGTCGTCCATTCGACTGGAAACGCGCTAACCCTGTTGGATCACTGCAACACCTGAAGAAATATCCGGTTGTTCTTGGATTGGTGGCGAGTTTGATGCTAGTGTATGTTGCTGCACATGCAGTGCAGAGTAACTGGACCTACTTCACTATCGAACGCTTTAAGTGGAATGAGTCGATGATCGGTTACTCACTTGGAATGGCGGGCTTATGTGTGGCGATTGTGCAAGGTGGTTTGATTCGCATTATTAACCCGAAGCTGGGTCCAAACCGTTCGGTATATGTTGGCTTGATCATGTATACCATCGGACTTACCTTATTTGCCTTTAGTACGAAAGGGTGGATGATGTTTGCATTTCTGGTTCCATATTGTTTGGGCGGAATCGCAGGTCCTTCGCTGCAAGGTATTATCTCCAATGCTGTGCCGCCAAATGAACAAGGAGAATTGCAGGGGGCATTAACAAGTCTGATCAGTATCACGAGTATTATCGGCCCGCCGTTGATGACGAATTTATTCAGTTACTTTACCGGACCTTCTGCTCCTGTTTATTTTCCGGGTGCTTCGTTCTTAATGGGAGCTATTCTGATTGCGATCAGTGGGGTGCTCACGTGGCGAAATTTATCCGGAAGATTTGCGAAGAAATAGTTGTTAGCCGATAGAAAAGAAGTATGCGAAAGTTAATTTTGATGGTGTATTGCTTGTCAGGTCTGCTGATGAACACTGCTGTTGCCAATGTGCTCCGTGCGGGATTCGAGAAGAAGGAATATACAGACTTACTGAAAATTTCCGGTCAGTTTATGGATTCTACCTTTAAGTTTAAACCGGCAGCTCCCGAAAACTATACACATCTTCGACGTAGCCTGATTACCGGTATGGATAATCGCTGGGATTTATGGATGCGCAACGATGGGGTAATGGTGATCAGTGTTCGGGGTACAACGCGGAGTTCAATCAGCTGGATAGAGAATTTTTATGCGGCAATGGTTCCGGCGAAAGGTGAAATTACCGTTGATTCTAATTTTACGTTTACATATGCTTTGGCAGAAAATCCCCGGGCCGCAGTTCATGTTGGCTGGCTGATTGGTATGGCCTGTATATCGAAAGATGTGTTACCACAAATTGACTCGTGTTATACAGCAGGTGTGCGGGATATTATAGTCAGTGGGCATAGTCAGGGTGGCGCAATTTCATTTCTTCTTACGGCGTATCTGCGATCGTTACAAAAGACAAATCGTATAGCCGCTGACGTTAGTATCAAGACTTATTGCAGCGCTGCTCCCAAGCCGGGCAATCTGTATTTCGCGTGTGACTATGAAGAATCTACTGCAGGAGGGTGGGCATTTAATGTGATCAATTCGGCTGATTGGGTTCCCGAAACACCGATGAGTGTTCAAACAGTGGATGATATCAATATCACCAACCCGTTTGTTGGAATGAATGATGCATTGAAACAGACCGGATTCAAAACCCGTGTTGCAGTGAAGTATATGTATAATAAAATGTCAAAGCCAACGCAAAAGGCCCAGAAACGATATGAGAAATACCTTGGTCGAATGGTGTCGAAATATGTTCGCAAGGCGTTGCCGGGTTACAAGGCTCCGGTGTATGTGCATTCAATGTACTATGTGCGTACCGGAAATACTATCGTATTGCTGGCTAATGATGATTACTATGCGAAATTTCCCGATAGCCGTGAAAACGTTTTTATACATCATATGTTTGATCCCTATCTTTACCTAACGGAGAAGTTACCATGAGAAAATTAATTTGTCTGCTCGTCGCTGCATTAATGGCATCTGAATTGTCGGCCCAGACATTTCCTATGCCGGCTATCAAGGGAGAAACGCTTGATGGTAAAAAAATCGATAGTGCTTATTTCAATGGCCATCTGACCTTGATCAGTTTCTTCTATATCGGTTGCCCGCCTTGTATGAAGGAAATTCCGGTGTTGAATAAACTAAAAGATCATTTTAAGTCAACTTCATTTCAGATTCTCGCTATAGCGCCACATACTCCATCGGTATTAACACAGTTTAATAAAACACCGTCCGGTACCCGTGAACCAATAAGCTACGATATACTTCCGGAATGTTCCGAAGATAGTTTGCCGGGAACAGCACCTCGTTGCCATACGATTTCAAGATTATTCGGAGTCAGTGCTTATCCTACCGCAGTATTGATAAACAGAAATGGAGAAATTCTCATGACGATAGAAGGTTTTCCCATGCGTGAGAATGATGCTGAAACGCTGGCCGAAATGATAAAGATGGTTGACGGCTATCTGAGTAAATAGTAGCTGTTTTTTAAAAAACAACAATTAAGACTGCCAACTCTTTTTAATTCGCGCATTCACGATGATCGGTTTTTTATTGACCGTATCAATGGTGATTGGTATGTGAAGAGATATTTCCTAACAAAAGTCATTTCATCCGGTCGCACTTCATCATCATGTTTGATGTAAGTCATAGGGAATATTCGGTTTAATCAGGTTCTTTATCCACCTTAAAATAATCTGAAAAAACCATTCTATGGAATCAACATTAGTGCACGATGATCTGATGGCGAAAGAAGTTATTGCAGATCCTCATACTTACTACCGGCATTTACGCGAAGCAGATCCGGTGTACTGGAACGATCGTTGGGGTGGCTGGGTTCTCACCGGCTATAAAAATGTAGTAGATGTATTACGTGATGCCGATCGTTACTCGAGTGATCGCATGGGATTTCTCCAACAGGAATTGACGCAGGAAGAACAGGAGTCCATCGCACCAATATTTCGCATTTTATCGAGCTGGATGGTCTTTCGTGATCCTCCCGGACACACTGCACTCCGGATGCTGCTGAATAAGCATTTCACTCCGATGGCCATTGAACGTTATCGTCCGATGGTGCGTAAAATTGTACAGCGCCTTCTCGATAAAATGATTGAGAAGAAGGAAGTAGATTTTATACGGGATTTCGCTTACGAAGTACCTATGACTGTCATCCTTGAATTGATTGGCGCTCCGGATCTTGATCGTGATAAAATTAAGGAATGGTCGGAGCAGTTGGGTGTATTCTTTTTTATCAAAGCCGATGAACCTCGTCGTCGTGAAATAGCCTGTGAAGGAATTAACTCACTCGTGGAGTATATAACACCATTGATTGAGCAGCGCCGTGAACGTCCGGGTATTGATCTGATCAGTTTGCTTGTTGCTGCAGAAGAAGCAGGTTCTATTACTGCAAATGATGTATTGGCCACTTGTGTGTTGCTGGTTTTCGGCGGACATGAAACCACCATGAACATGATTTCAAACGGTACGCTTGCTTTCATGAATCATCCTGATCAATGGAAAAAACTGCAAGAGGATCCTTCATTGCTGAAGAAAGCCGTGGAAGAAATGTTGCGATATGATGGTTCAGTGAAAGCAACTGTTCGCTGGGCAAAAGTAGATACAGAGATCGGCGGTAAAAAAATTAAAGCCGGTGATCGTTTGCTCGTGTCACTCAGTGGTGCGAACCGCGACCCCGATCAGTTTATGAATCCCGACCAGATGGATATCAACCGCGATCCGAACCTACACGTAGCTTTTGCACATGGCATTCACGTATGTTTGGGTGCTTCACTCGCTCGCATGGAAGTGGAAGAATCCTTCGCAGGACTTGTTTCGCGTATCAATGTTCCGGAATGGAGTGGAAATGGTGAGCTGAGTTATTATCCAAGCGTTGTACATCGTGCCATCCAGTATTTCCCGGTGAAAATCACTCCCAAAAACTAAGTATATGGGCAAACTGAAAGTAACGGTGAATCCTAACAAATGTGTGGGGTCCCGGTTATGTATTCAATTTCTGCCGGAAGTTTTTGTCTTGAATGAAGAGGGGCAATCGAAAGTGGTGAAGACAGATGACGTAGACGTAAAGGCCATTCTTTCCACCGCTGAACAATGTCCGCAATGCGCTATCCGTGTTAAGGATATGGATACAGATGAAGTGCTATTTCCGCCTCCGGG
>JAGOJO010000119.1 GCA_017995075.1 Bacteroidia bacterium
GCCGAGAGTGTTGCTGACTTAAATCGATTGTAGTGATAGAGCTGCGGCGGACTACTTCTCTCTTCGAGTCTCACCACATTATCCAGCGCTATCAGTTGCCCTTTGTCATTCCGCAAATAGATCTGACGAAGATCGGTAGGTTCATCCCTGTTCCCGCGATCGAATTGTCCGATGACCTGATACTGTTTTCCCTGACGCTGAAAATAACCAAACCGTTGTCCGCTGTATGCCAGTTGCAATGTTTGCGCTACATCCCTCACCGATAATCCCAGTGTCCGTGCTTTTTCGCGATCGATACTAATCTCCAGTTCCGGTTTATTGAACTTGAGATTCACATCACTACCCTGAAATACCGGATTCGAATTAATCTCCTTCATAAACTTCGGGAGAACGGCTTTGAGCTTATCAAAATCGGCTGTCTGCAATACAAACTGTACCGGCAAACTACCTCTCGGACCACCACCTGCAGATATTGTCTGTTCCTGCACTGCAAAAGTTCTCGCTGTCGGCATCTTCCGCGTAAATGCTCCTACCTGATCAACAATTTCCTGTTGCGAGCGCGTTCGTTCCTCTGAATCCGTCAACACAATACGACCAAAGCCTGTGTTCACTGCTCCCGAACCCGCAAATCCCGGCGCTGTAACGGTCAGGCATATCCGTCGTTCCGGAACAGAATCAATCACCATCTGACTGATCGCATTCATGTGCCGGTCGGTATATTCGAAGGATGCTCCCTCCGGTGCTGTTACCAATAAGCGGAACCAGTTACGATCCTCCAGTGGAGCTACTTCGCTTTGAAGGAGACTACCAAAGAAGAATATCATTCCCATCACACCGGTCAGAATCAACCAGGAAACACGACGATAATGCATAAAACCTGTCAGCGCATTACGGTAACGCTCATCCAGCCGACGGAAGAAAGGTTCAGTTAGTAAATAAAATCGACTATGTCCCTGACCCTTGCGGATAAGACGTGCGTTTAACATCGGCGTTAATGTCAGACTCACAAATGCCGATATCAATACAGCCGACGACAACACTATTCCAAACTCCCGGAACAGGCGACCTACAAAACCCTGCATGAAGATCACCGGAAGAAAAACCGCAGCTAAGGTGATAGAAGTAGAGATAACCACGAAGAAAATTTCTGCTGATCCTTTATGTGCTGCTTCTACCGGTGACATCCCTTTCTCCACCTTTTTAAAGATGTTCTCTGTCACTACAATACCATCATCCACCACCAATCCTGTCGCCAATACAATTGCCAACAAGGTCAGTACATTGACTGAAAAGCCCAGCAGATACATGATAAAGAAAACACCAATGAGCGAAACAGGAATATCAATAAGCGGTCGGAAAGCAATCAGCCAGTCGCGGAAGAACAGATAAATAATCAGCACCACCAGCAACACAGCGATGAGCAATGTCTCCTCCACTTCGAGAATCGATTTCTTTACAAACTTCGTATTATCGAGTGTGATGTTCAGTTTTATATCGGAAGGGACATCCTTTTTAATCTGCTCCAGCCGTTTATAAAACTCATCAGCAATATCAATATAATTCGCTCCCGGCTGAGGAACCAGTGCGCAGGCGACCATCGGCACACCGTTGTTCTTCAGGATGGTTTCTTCATTCTCCGGTCCCAGTGTTGCATACCCCACATCTTTCAACCGGATAATCCGATCATCCTCATTACGGACAATCAAATTATTAAATTCTTCCTCCGAGGTTAAACGTCCGACGGTTTTCACAGTCAGTTCCGTTGTATTACCGGCAATCTTACCACCCGGAAGGTCAACATTTTCTTTCTCGAGTGCATTTCGGATATCCAGCGGCGTTAGTTGGTAGGCAGCGAGTTTGGAAGGATCCAGCCATATCCGCATCGCATACCGCTTTTGTCCCCAAATCTGAATATTACTCACCCCGGGAATAGTCTGCAGGCGTTCACCGATTTCATTCTCTGCAAAATCACTTAACTCCAGCACATTTCTGGTATCACTCTGCACGGTCATGGAAATAATCGCATCCGAGTTGGCATCACTCTTGGTAACCGTGGGCATTCCGTCAATATCCTGTGGAAGACTACGCACGGCCTGCGATACCTTATCACGAACATCATTCGCTGCAGCCTCGAGATCAATTTCCAGGTTGAACTCTACCGTGATCACACTGTTTCCCTGGTTGCTGGCAGAAGAAATGGTACGGATACCGGCAATACCATTGATGGCTTTCTCCAATGGTTCGGTAATCTGTGACTCCACCACATCTGCATTCGCACCGGCATAACCTGTCCGTACAGTAATCACCGGAGGGTCAATAGAAGGATACTCCCGAACGCCCAGAAAATTAAATCCGATCATACCGAACAGTACAATCAGCAAGGACATCACAATGGCCAGTACCGGACGGTTAATACTTATCGATGGTAAGTTCATCTCTTCCTGTTTACGATTAAAAGAATCTGCCTGCTGCTATTGCTTACCTGGTCTGATTTTTACATCATTCCCCGGACGCAGTTGCAGTAGTCCGGTAGTGATCACTGAATCACCGGCAGCCAATCCGCTGATGACCTGCACTGCAGAATCATTACGAATACCCGTAACAACGCTGACAGTATCTGCCTTTCCGTTTCTCACAACAAACACCTGCTTACCTTTCAGTACCGGTACGATTGCCTGCGTAGGTATCAACAGTGCATCCGTTGTATTTAACTTCAAGGTAATATGCGCAAATGCACCGGGCAACAAGGCTGCATCACTATTGGTACTCAATGCCCGCAAATGAATACTCCGTGTACCGGCATCTATTCCGGGCTCTATCGCATATACGCGACCGTTATACTTTTTCGAAGTGCTGCCTACCGTAAAGGAAATAGTATCACCGGCATGCACGCGACCGATATAATTCTCCGGAATGCTGAAATCAATTTTTATAGGCTGTACCTGTTTCAACGTAGCAATAAGCTGTTGATTGGTGACATATGCTCCTGCAGAAATCTGACGCAATCCTGCTACTCCAGAAAAAGGCGCTCTGATTTCTGATTTTTCCAGTTGCGCAAACACCAGAGCTTTCTCTGCCTTCAGTGACTCCACCTCATTTTGCATCACATCAAATTCTTCCTGACTGATACCTTGTAATTGCAATAGTTTTCTGTTGCGCTCCAGTTTTTGTTCCGCCAGCTTCAGACTCAGATTCACTTTATTCAACTGAGCTCTCAACTCCGCATCATTGATCTTCACCAATAATTGTCCGGCATTTACTGCAGCACCTTCCTTGAAATTAATCTCCTGCACTCGACCCGACAGTTCAGCACGCAGTTCCACTTCCTCATTGGCCATTAGTGTACCATTCGAAGCCACTGTCTCCTCAAAAAGAACAGGCTCTGCTACCATCACATTCACTCCCACAGGCGGTGTTTTACTTCCGGACTGAGCAGGTGCAGTTTCACGGGAAGGAATAAAAACTTTCTTTATAACGACGAGTGCGATCACTATCACCGCCACTATGAGGAGGGTTTTACGCATAATTACTATTGTAAGGCAATCTAATTACTAAGAGAATCAGCCGGTGAAATCAAGATGAAAACAATCCATCAGGTTACAATTTTCCGTAAGTAACCAGATAAACAGACTCCTGAAATTTCCGTCCGAAGAATAAATTAAAGGCGGCCGGCTACAGCATCCCAGTTCACTACATTCCACCAGGCGTCGATATAGTCAGCACGTTTGTTTTGATACTTGAGGTAATATGCATGTTCCCATACATCCAATCCCAGCAACGGAGTTCCTTTGAAATCCGAAACATCCATCAGCGGATTATCCTGATTAGCCGTAGAACCGATCGCCAGTTTTCCATCAGGAGACTTTACCAACCAGGCCCAACCGGAACCAAAGCGCGACTTCGCCGCATCATTAAACTGTTTCTTGAAATTCTCAAAACTACCGAATCCGGCATTGATCGCCTCAGCCACTTTCCCTGACGGTAATCCACCACCGTTAGGTTTCATATTGGTCCAGAAGAATGAATGATTCCAGTGTCCACCGGCATTGTTACGCACACCAGCCGGAAAACGTCCTGCTGCACGCACAATATTCTCCAGCGAAGGATCATGGATATGCAATTCACTCCAGAGTTTATTCAGGTTATCTACATACGCCTTGTGATGACGCCCGTGATGGATTTCCATTGTCAGCGTATCAATATGTGGCTCCAGAGCTTTATAATCATACGGCAACTGAGGAACAGTAAAATTGGCTTCACCATGCGCTAATGATTCCATTCCCGGTGTGATAATAGCAGCTGTAGTCGCCACGGCACTCAGTTTGATAAAATCTCTTCTTTTCATATCTTCTATTATTTACGGGTAATTCCCGGATGATTGTTCACTGCATGAAATCGTACTTCACTGGTTCGGGACTCAGACAAAATCTCTCAACCCAGCTGAATCAACAACGTATTTTTATCGACTGCCTGCCCTTTCGAAACTACAATTTTTTTCACGGTTGCATCGGCCACAGCCTTCAATGCATTTTCCATTTTCATCGCTTCCAGGATAACCAGCGTATCACCCTTGCTAACGACATCACCCTCTTTCACGGGAATATCCACAACTAAACCAGGCATGGGAGCCTTCAGATCACCCACCTTCAGCGAAGCCGCAGCATCCATCCCCAGTTCCTTCAACAGATCATCAAAACGGTCACGCATTACCGCTTCCACTTTTTTTCCGTTGATGGTGATCAGGTGCTTCTTAGCAAGCGTATCAGACTGAAGCACTTCTACTTCAAATGATTTGCCATTGTATAAAAGATGGTACGAACCGGGACGCAATTCACGCAGGTCAAAAGTAGCAGGCTGACCATTCACCAGTGTTTGCGAACCATCCTGACCAAGTTCGAGCGTTGTGCTGTTATTAAGGGTGACTTTCATAATGAACAAAGGTACAGCATCCAGCAATAAAATCCATCGGCAACCACCGAATATCTCATCCGGCATCGACAACGGGACGTTAATAAATTCACCCGGGCATCACGAAGGCTGGTAGAATAGCCTGTACTTTCGTGAAAATGCCTTACTTCCGCCGGTTATTCATTTTCAGCACCCTGGCTGTGTCGCTCCTGTTGACAGGACTCGGGTTCCAGTTATGGAAGGAACACCGCGCCTTGCAACACGCCGATCTGGCTGAAAGGGCGAACATTGCACTCGACAGCCTGGTCACGGATCTCCGCAAAAATGTAGACCTCCTGACTACCGGACTCGAAGGAATCCGCTTCAATGAAAGAGCCTTCACAAACCAACTGCAACGGCTCTCCCTGCCTCCGGAGAACCTCATTTTTGTATTTGAAAACGGCGGACTTAAATACTGGAGCGACAATAAGGTCCTGCCCGACACCGCTGTAATCGCCCAGCTCCCATCCGGAAAAGTGTATCAGTTCGGCAATGGCTGGTATTATCTTGAACGAAGAACACACCAAACACGAACCCTGGTAGGCTTACTTCTTATCAAGCACCAGTACGTTTTACAAAACAAATACCTCCATCAGGGATTCCACAAAAAACTGGAACTACCGGAAACCGCTTATATCCCTTCAGAAAAAAAGAAAGAAGAGTATCCGCTGAAAACATCCGGCGGCAAAGTACTCTTCTCCATTGCCTTCACCAGTGAAAACGTCGACAATAGTTATCCGCTCTACATCTCACTGCTATTCGGTGCCGGCTATTTATTCGGATTTCTGATTTTATTCGACACACTCCGACGACTCGGGCGCAAACGAAATCAGACCGGATTCATCCTCATCGCCTCCCTCTTCGCTCTGCGCTTCATCATGAGTTACTTCAAATGGCCGGAAGCATTTTACGAAAGCGAACTCTTCAATTCGAAATACTATGCCAGCGGTTATTTGTTAAATTCCCTCGGAGATCTATTGCTGAGCACCGCCACCGTTGCATTGCTGATTGTCTTTCTGTATTCGTGGCTAATCAGAGGACATGGTCCCGAACGAAGTTTCCCTGCAAGAATAAAAATCATTCTTCTCTTCTGCCTCACCTTTTTCTATTCAGTACTCATCAACTATGTGTTGAGTGGACTCATCATCAACTCGCAGATATCTTTCGACATCAACAATATTTTCCAGCTCACTGCCTATACCGGAATAGGAATGCTCGTGATCGGACTGCTACTCGGTAGTTTCTATCTGATCTGCGATGGTAGTATATTGCTCATACGAAAAACGAATCTTCCCTTTTCCCATATCGCCATCCTCTTCCTGATATCACAGGGACTTTTTCTGATCACCCTACTGCTCCTCAGAAGTACGGATTTATTTACCGACTATGGAGTCAGTGCATTCCTACTTGCCAATATTCTGATACTTTTCATCGGATACATCCGCAATCAGGAAATACAACTATTCTCCTTCTCCCGAAACGTTCTCGTTATTTTAGTATTCTCCGTGTACGCAGCGCAGATCATCCACTCGTTCAACGAAACACGCGAGAGAGAAAAACGACAACTCCTCGCTGCCAAGCTGGAAAACGAACAGGACATCGTTGCAGAATTTCTCTTCCAGAATCTTCAGCCACGCATCCGCAACGACAGGAATCTGCTGCGCTTACTCACCATGTCGCCGAACATCGTGATGAACTCGCCGAATCTCATTGATGATCTCGGAAAACATCTCGACCGTACCTATTTCAACGGATACCTCGATCGCTACGAAGCAAAATTCAAGTACTTCAACAAAACTGATCTGCCGATAAACAGAGCCGGAGATCCGACCTGGGACTTAGAAGAAATTATTTCCAGAAACTACAAAGAAGGTCGGCCTACTTCCAGTCCTGATTTCTTTTACTTCCGCGGCGACAATGGCAGAGCAGAATATATCGGTGTTCTCAAACCGGGAGCCAATGATGCACCAATCGGTACTGTGGTAATAGCACTCAGCGCCCGTTCGTCACAGGATGATGGTGGTTTCCCCGAATTGCTGCTCAGCGATAAAGTAGGAACCAACCGCGACATGAGCAAGTATGCCTATGCAAGATATCAGCACGGCAAACTGGTCAATCAGAGCGGCGCATTTAACTACTACCTCACTGACGGACCCTACATGCAATACTTCCGTAAACTTGATGGAATGCGTTTTGTCTCCTTCGACAATCATCTCCACTTGTTTTACAGATATGAAAAAAATCTGATCATCATCAGTACTCCCAAACAAGGGCTCTGGGTATTTGTCACCCTGTTTTCCTATCTCTTCACCTTCTTCAGTTTCTCCTATTTAATTATCAGCATAGCGGCACGATTTATAAAAGAAGGATTTAAATTACAATTCAACTTCAACAGCCGCATTCAACTAACGATTGTAATGATTGTAGTAGGAACACTGTTACTCATCGGAGCAGCCACAGTCACTTACATCGTTGACAACTATGAACAGGCACAGAACAACCGCATCCGTGAAAAACTACATAACATCCGCGTGCTGGTGGAAAGAGAGCTCTCCAACCGTGATGGACTAGGAGAAAATCTCGGAGATGATTTACAATATGCATTCAACCGATTATCGGCCACGCTGAAAACAGATTTTAATATTTACAATCCCGAAGGACGATTGTTCTTCTCCACACAGCCGGGTATTTACGAGCAGGAAATCATCGCACCATTGATGAACAGAACGGCATTGGTTAGTCTCACCACCAACCAAAAAGCGCTCTATTTACAGAGTGAAAACATCGGACAACTGAAATACAGTGCCGCCTATGAACCGATCCGCAACAGCGTGAATAAAAACATCGGGTTTCTCAGTCTGCCCTACTTCGACCGCGACACGGAATTAAAACGTGACATCTCCGGCTTCCTCGTTGCGCTTATCAATTTATACGTACTGCTGTTCAGCGTTT
>JAGOJO010000120.1:0-5848 GCA_017995075.1 Bacteroidia bacterium
ACCAAGCAATTTCACTTGTCCTAACGGTCAGCCTCTCCGTCAATTGGTAGTACAACGTGTGTACCACAAGACAGGAAATACAATGTCTTATACCGACCGTTTCGCGGGAAGTATGACATACCACCCTACTCACGCCCACATGCACGTGGATGATTGGGGTATTTATACATTACGTACCGCTACCTCCGATCCAAATCCTTTGAACTGGCCGGTAGTTGGAACAGGTTCTAAACTGGCTTTCTGTCTAATGGACTATGGTAGTTGTTCTACCTACAACGGACATTGTGTTGACAGTGCAAACAACGTATTAACAAACGGTAACTTCCCGAACTATGGCTTAGGCGGTGGTTCTTACGGATGTTCACCTTCTGTACAAGGTATCTCTTCCGGTTATACCGATATCTACTATCAATCATTGGATGGAATGTGGATCAACCTTCCTCCGGGTCTTTGTAATGGCAGCTACTGGATCGTAGTTCAACTGGATCCATACAACTACTTCCTTGAAAGCAACGAAAACAATAACGTACTTGCGGTACCTGTTACTTTAACTCAACAAGGCGGAACTAATCCTGTGATTACAGCAAGTGGTGCTACTACATTCTGCCAGGGCGGAAGCGTTTCTCTTACTGCAAGCTCTGCTACAAACTACCTCTGGTCTAACGGAGCAACTACACAATCAATCACTGTATCACAGGCAGGAAGTTATTCTGTTACTGTAAATACCGGTTCTTCCTGTGTTTCAACTTCTGCACCAACTACAGTTACCGTAACACAGATTCCGGTTACTGCTGCTGCAACTCCGACTTCAATTTGTCCGGGAGAAACAGTTTCACTTACCTCTTCTGCAACTTCAGGTGGTACTTCAAATCAGGCAGTAGCTTATACCAACAATACGGTTGTTGCTATCCCTGACAATAATCCTACCGGAGCTTCAAGTTATATCACAGTAGCAGATATTGATCCATTAACGATCAACTCCAATACTGTTGTAAGTGTACGTATAAACATTACACATACTTATGATGGTGATTTATTGGTACAATTGATTGCACCATCAGGAAATGCTATTAATCTGAGTAACCGTCGTGGTGGTAGTGGTGATAATTTCAACAACACACTCTTCATTGGATCGGCTGCCACAGCTATCGCCAGCGGAAGTGCACCATTCGCGGGAAGTTATCGTCCTGATGGTCCATTCACTTCGCTTACAGGTAATGCAAACGGAACATGGACATTAAAAGTAACAGATCAGGCGGGAACAGATGTTGGAACTATCAACAGCTGGACCCTGACATTGAACGATGTTGTGCCTACAACTTTAAGTTACGCATGGACTTCTAATCCTGCCGGTTTCAATTCTTCAAATCAGAATACTACTGTAAATCCAACTGCAACTACAACCTACACTGTAACCGCTACTGAAAGCGGAACAGGCTGTCAGGGATCTGCAAATGTAACGGTAACAGTAGGAAGCAACATTAATGTAACAACAAATACTCCTGCACCAATTTGTGCGGGTCAAAGCACAGCACTTTCTGCAAGCGGAGCAACAAGTTATGTTTGGAGCCCTTCTACCGGACTCGACAACACTACTGGTGCTAACGTGAATGCATCTCCGTCAACAACTACTACTTACATGGTTGTTGGAACTTCTTCCGGTTGTACTGATACAGCTTATGTAACAGTAGTTGTTAATGAGGCACCAATCCTTACTGCTTCAGCTGATGTAGCTATCTGCGAAGGTGCTTCTGTTGGATTGTTTGCTACTGGCGCGGCTTCACTTTCATGGTCACCTGCAACAGGCTTGAATACGACAACCGGAAATCAGGTTATCGCCTCTCCTTCACAAACAACTACCTATACAGTAACAGGTTCTAACAATGGTTGCAGCAGCACTGAAGATATTACTGTAACTGTAAATCCTAATCCTGTTGTTTCTGTAAGCGCTGGTGTAACTATCTGCGCCGGACAATCTACTGCACTTTCTGCAAGCGGTGCCAGCACTTATAACTGGAGCCCGGCTACCGGCCTTGATAACACAACTTCTGCTACTGTAAATGCTTCACCTGATTTCACAAATACATATTCTGTAATTGGAACAGATGCAAACGGATGTACAGGAACAGCGAGTGTTACTGTTACAGTAAACAATGCGCCATTCGCTCCTACATCTGTTGTGGGAACAGCACATAACTGCTTACCATTGAGTGGAAGCTTCATGGTAAATGCAAATCCTAATGCAACTTCTTACGCATGGACTGCTCCAGCCGGAATGACTATTACTTCAGGTCAGGGTACCAATTCAATTAACGTAAGTGCAACTACAGTTGTGAACGGCAGCCTTTGCGTTACAGCATCGAATGGTTGTGGAAGCAGTGCAGCAACATGTGTAGCAGTATCAGCACAAACTTCAGTTCCTGCAACACCGGGTTCAATCACCGGAGCCGGAAAAGCTTGTCCTGGTGAAACTAAGGTTTACTCAATTGCCAATACAAACAGAGCAATAAGTTACAACTGGGCAACACCAGCAGGTGTAAATATCCTCAGCGGACAAGGTACTACAGCTGTAACATTGGAATTCACCGGAGCTTATACCGGAGGATCACTGAGTGTTTACGCTTCTAATGGCTGTGGCAACGGTGCACTACGCACAAAAGCACTCTCTTTAAATAACCCCGCAACTCCTGGAACAATGACCGGAAATGCAGGTGGTGTTTGTAACAGCACTGAAAGCTACTCGGTAGCTGCAGTAGCAGGAATCACTTATAACTGGACAACTCCAGCCGGTGCGAATATTCTCTCCGGACAAGGAACAAACGCTGTATCTGTACAGTTTACTCCAAACTTTGTAAGTGGTACACTTGCTGTAACTGCAACTAATGCTTGTGGTACAAGTGCAGCCCGCACAAAGGCAATCACAGCAAAACCAGCAGTTCCCGGAGTTATCAGTGGAGCTACCAGTGTATGTAAAGGTCAAACCGGTGTGAACTATTCAATTTCTCCGGTGTACAATGCTACTTCATATACCTGGACTGCGCCAAACCTTGCTACAATTGCAGCAGGACAAGGAACTGTTAACGCTGTTGTAGATTACGCTACGAATTCTGCAACATCTAAAATTCGTGTGAAAGCAACCAATGCATGCGGTACTTCTGGTAACAAAACGCTGGATGTGGTAGTGAGCAACTGTCCGAAGATCTCTGATTTCACTAATAACACTGTGAGCGGAATCTCCCTGATGCCAAATCCTGCCACCAGCTATGTTGAAGTTCAGTACAACAGCAACTCTGACAAACAAGCTGAAATCCGCCTGACCAACGTACTCGGTCAATCTATCTATGTACAATCTGTTCATCCTGACAATGGATTAAACTCATACATGATCGACCTGAAGTCATTAACTCCGGGAGTTTATGTAGTAAGTATCCTTCAGGATGGTAAATCCTTTGCGCAGCGCTTAGTTATTGAATAAGCATTGCTGATAAATCTCAACCGAAGCCGTTCTTAGAAATAGGAGCGGCTTCGTATTTTTGAGCAACCCTTACCCAAATGAAAAAGATCCTTCTTTCCCTTTCCCTCCTCTTTACCTCCACCCTGGCAATAAGCCAGCAGGCATGGACGAACTTTACAACGAGCAACTCACAAATCAGTGATAATTCAATTCGGTGTATACTGTTCGAAAATGATTCTACCACCTGGATCGGAACTGATTTTGGTCTCTCAAAACTGGTTAATGGTAACTGGACAAGCTACAATACTTCCAATTCGAATATCCCCGCTAATGGAATCAGGAGTCTGGCTATCGATTCCCTGAATACGATTTGGGTAGGTACCTTTTCCAATGGGTTAGCCTCTTTCGATGGTACTACCTGGACGAGCTATAATACTCTGAACTCTCCGCTGCCAGACGATTTTGTACGTAGCCTGGCTGTTGATACACTTGGGCAAAAATGGATTGGTACTACAGGTGGTCTTGCAAAAATCGACTCACTGAATAACTGGACCATCTATACAATGTGGAACAGTATTCTCGGGTCAAACAATATTGCCTGCATCTATGTGGATACACTCACCGACAATAAATGGGTTGGTACGGTAAACGGCGGTGTTTTACTGATTGAAAAAGATACGAATCTTACGACTTACACAGTTCAGAATTCCGGAATTTCCGACAACACCATTCTGAGTATTGATATGGATAGCTTGAACAATGTGTACATGGCATCTCCTGCAAATGGCCTCATTGTAAAGCTGGCCGGCTTCGGTTGGTTTACCTATAACCTTGTTTCATCTAATATTCCAACAGCCGGACTCACCAGTGTTTCCTTTGATCTGATTGATAAACCCTGGATGGGATCATTCGACAAAGGATTACTGTTTAAAGATGGCAGTAATTTCATCATGTATGATACAGCCAATTCACCACTCACGGATATAATGATCCAGAGTGTGCGGGTAGATGATTCCGGGAAAGTATGGATTGGCACTCAAACCGGAGGACTATTTATCCTTGACCCATCTTTGCTGACAGGCATTCAACAACCTGACGCAGCAACTAACGTCAACGTATATCCGAATCCGGCCACAGAAATAGTTTATGTACAGTCGAGAACCGGAATCAGCATGTTGGAAGTATCTGATTTAAATGGCCGACTTCTGGTTCAGGATGCTACTGGCAGGAATGAAATCGTGTTGAGTTCGTTCACTAAAGGAATTTACCAGCTGAAAATACAGTTAGAAGATGGATCGGTAATAGTGAAAAAGCTTATTAAGCAATAAACTATTTCTGAATAACTGTATTCGTAAATTTATTGAGTTGCATCTGCATATAATTGATGTCCTGTAATTCAACCAACAGGTCATCGTATGGAATTCCTCCTTCCTGACGGGCTTTCAATTCAGCAATCTTTGCATCCTTGATTTTACCAAGTTGTTTTTTCTTGATGTACATCACAGGATCAATCACCGTTTTATGCAACTGGTCAATTTCACGCTTCACGTCTATTTTATGTTCTTCCCATTTGGCCAATTCATAGGGAGGAGTCATCACACTGATAGCCGTATTTTTTATTTCGGGATCGAGTTGCATCAGGAAATCCGACTCGCTATATGGCAATCCTTCTTCGAACTGCACCGAAAACGCCGCTAATAATGCAGCATATACTTCATTTGAAAAGTGAATACCATCGTCCTTCAGTTGGGAGATGATAAAATCCTTAACACGCGCAGATGGCTTTTCTCCGTTTGCTGATGGTTCATCGACAGGTAGATAAAAAATCTGATCAGCATAGAGTAATAAAATACGGATGATTTCTTCTTCCTGAGTAAGTGTATCAAATTCATTGACTACAACTGCTTCCTCCTGTTGCAAAGCGAGTGTCAGCGGGTCAATAGGCGCTCCGTCTTCACCAGGACCCGGTTCCTGAACAGGCGGAAAATCATCTGCTGCCTTTTTATTGTTCTTGCGAAGAATCTTATTCAGCTCGTTGATTAAAACAGTTTCCGCCATCTCCATCAGATCGGAGGTATGACGGATGTATGCAGCACGGGCTATTGCATCCGGCACACGGGCAATCGTCTCTACAATATCACGAATGAGATTTGCCTTCTTAATCGGATCACCCTGCGTATCATTCAGCAGCAATTTAGTTTTGAAAGAAATGAAATCAACAGCCTGTTCCTTGAGGAAATCTTTCAGCTCATTAATGTTCACTTTCTTCGAGTAGGAATCCGGGTCTTCACCATCCGGGAACAACACTACCCTGACATTCATGCCTTCTTCCAGAATCAGATCGATACCACGAATGGACGCTTTGATTCCGGCAGCATCTCCATCATACAACAC
>JAGOJO010000120.1:5948-7892 GCA_017995075.1 Bacteroidia bacterium
CGAAGTGCCTCCGGAAACGTCAGGTGCTCATGCTCCATCACGAATGTCAGCGAATCACCGGCTTTTCCACAACCAAAGCATTTAAAAAAACCCTTCGCCGGAGAAACAGTAAACGAAGGTGTACGCTCATTATGAAAAGGACATAAACCCAACAAGTTGGATCCCCGTTTTTTTAACGCCACGAACTCCCCAACCACCTCTTCAATGCGGGCGGTATCCAGAATCAGTTCCTTGGTAGCGTTATTAATCATGTAGATGGTAAAGATACGGCTCCCCTAAAATTAACGAACAAATAGGCGGAGAATAACCCTAAACTTTAATGGTTCCTTTCAGTGGTAAATTTCACCAGCTGAATCAGAGAAGTCTTATAGGCAGTTTCGGGAAGAGGCTCAAGTAAATTAAAAGCTTGATTCTGATATCGTTGCATTTGCTGACGAGCATAGTCAAGGCCACCCTTTTCCATTACCATCCGAATCACCTTCTCCACCCGATCTTTATCTTCACTATAGCTCTTTACGGTATTGATCATAAATTTTTTCTCTCCGGAGCTGCTATTATTCAATGCGTAGATCAGCGGGAGTGTCATTTTATGTTCCTTGATGTCGATTCCCCGCGGCTTTCCTGTTTGCTCTGTTTGTTCATAGTCGAACAGATCGTCCTTGATCTGAAAAGCGATCCCTACTGCCTCACCAAAATCATGCATGCGATGAATCATCTCTTTATCAGCGCCTACAGATGCAGCACCGGTTGCACAACAGGAAGCAATCAATGATGCTGTTTTCGCTGTGATAATCTCATAATAAACCTCCTCCGTAATATCCAGCTTGCGCGCCTTCTCTATCTGCAACAACTCTCCTTCACTCATCTTCCGCACAGCAGTAGAAACGATCTTCAATAAATCAAATTCTTCGTTATCGACTGAAAGCAATAAACCACGTGAGAGTAGATAATCGCCCACCAACACGGCAATTTTATTTTTCCAGATCGCATTAATGGAAAAAAAACCACGACGCAGATTACTATCATCCACTACATCATCATGTACCAGCGTAGCAGTATGCAATAACTCAATCAATGAAGCCGCACGATAAGTACTTTCAGAAATTGTTCCATTGGTTCCGGCAGATAAAAAAACAAACATCGGACGCATTTGCTTGCCCTTCCGTTTCACGATATAATGCATGATACGGTCGAGTAAAGGCACAGAACTTTGCATCGCCTTGCGAAACTTTGTTTCAAACTCATCCATCTCCTGGCGGATAGGATGTTTTATCTGATCAAGGCTAAGCGACATCAATTATTTCAATTGGAAGGAAATAGGAAGATTGTATCTAACTCTTACAGGCTTCCCGTTTTGCATTCCCGGCTTCCAATTCGGCATACTCTTCACCAAACGTACAGCCTCCATATCAAGTGAAGGGAAAAGATTTCTCATCACGATAACATCTGTAATCTGGCCCTCTTTCCCAACAATAAATGATACATACACTCTCCCTGATTTCTTTGCGTCTTTTGCATCTTGAGGGTATTGGCTATTTTTTGCAAGATAAGTCAACATCGCAGCCGTCCCTCCCGGAAATTCAGGCATTACCTCAACAAAACTTAAGACAGCGTCATCTCCCGGTTTTGCTTCAGGAGGCGCTACGGGAAGATCCTCATTCGTTGTCTCCATCTGTGTGGAGATTTGTGAGGGAGATTGATTGTTCTTGGATTGAGGTTGTTGTGCGAAGAGAGAAAACGGCAGCAATAAGCTCGCTAAAAGAAATATCTTTTTCATAGATCAGGATTTAAGGCGAAATTAAAGAAAAATATCAACCTGAGGACCTCATTTCCAGCCTGCCAACATGCAAATCAGACCTTCGAACGCTTGTAAACAGGCACTGTACTGCAAGGCTCTCCGTAAAGGATACTTTTTACTACGGGAAGCAATAAGGCTGTCAACCG
>JAGOJO010000121.1 GCA_017995075.1 Bacteroidia bacterium
ATATTCTACCTCGGAGGGGATTAATCGACCATAGCCTTTGAGGTACTTGCGTAGTCCCGCTGTGACGGGATACATGGGTTTCTTTTTGGAGATATCGTCGTTGTGCATCCTGGTGAATATCTTGCAGTAATTAATTCTTTATGATGAGGCTTAGTCCATCTCGTATTGGGAGTACAGTTACTGTGACACGAGGGTCTTTTCGTATTTTTTCATTGAAGTTGGTGAGGCATCGCGTTTCATGATCCTGCTGCTCTATGGGCTTTAATACATGACCGCTCCAGAGTACATTATCTGCCAGTAAAATTCCTCCGCTGCGAACTTTGTCAATCGTCAGGTCGAAGTATTCGCTGTAATGTTCCTTGTCTGCGTCGATGAAAACAAGGTCGAAGGTTTGGGTGAGTGTGGGGATTATTTCGAGCGCATTGCCTGTACGCTGGATGATTTTTTCAGAATACGTCGACTTCCGGAAATATACATTGCTGAATGATTCCAGTTCGTCGTTGATGTCGATGGTGGTGAGTTGTCCGGTTCGACTTAATCCTTCTGCCAGACATAATGCAGAGTAGCCGGTGTATGTTCCGATTTCAAGTATATGATCAGGACGAATCATTTTACTGATTGTTGAAAGAAATCGTCCCTGTAAATGTCCGCTGAGCATACGTGGATTAAGTACTTTGGCCCAGGTGTCGCGATTTAACTGTTGCAGTAATTCAGGTTCTGCGGTGGAGTGATTTTCGCAGTAGAGATTTATGGCAGGTGATATAAAATCCATGATGTATTCGTTAGTTAATTTCTAATCGGTTTAAACCCGATTTTGCTTTCTGGTCAATGCTGTTCTGAAATTCATGGTCGCGCATCTCCAGCGTTTTTTTATAGTAGGCAGCTGCTTTGGTTTTATCACCTCTGGCTTCGTAAATCTGGCCGAGCATCAGAGAGGAATTGGCGGCAAAGTAGTAGGTCTGATTAATGCCGTTTTTTAAAGTGAGTTCGTAGTATTCAATGGCTTTGTCATCTTTTTCCTGTCTGTCGAATATTCGTGCAAGGCGATAGGTGAGTTCAAGTTGATCTCTGAGTCGCGGAAACTGTGTCATGGGTTTTCCGGCAATCTCTGTGAGTGCGCGTTGATAATATCCGCCGTCAAAGAGGAGTCTTGCGCGTAACAATACCACATTTGGTTCTTCTTTGGATGCGGCTTCCTTCATGGCTGATTTGTCCTCGTCGGTGAAGTCGTCGCCTTTTTTCATTTCGGAGATTTTAGCAAGACAGGATTTATATCCTTCTTTATCTCCTCTGATTAATTTACTCCATCCAAGTCGTTGCCAGCTGCTGAGTATATATGATTTTCCTTTGTGTTTGTTGATGTATTTTAAAAAGCATTCATCGGCTGCCGGATCAAGGTTGTTGAGTCGGGCATTCGCTTCCATGTAGTAGAGATAGTTCAACTGCTCTTGTCCGGGAACTTGTTTGCGGCTCTCGAGCAAATTGATGATGCTATCGTTTTCTGCTATCGCTACATGAAACAATGCTTTGGAGAAGACCATGAGCGGCTTTGAATTAAGATCTTTCACACCAGAAAATCGCTTTCGCATCATGGAATGATCTTTTTCCTTGCCGAGATTTAACTCCAGGAAGGTGACGAGTATGATTGTTTCGTCTCTGAGGTGGTAGTATTCTTTTTCCTTGTAGGTAGTGTTGAGGAGGATCTTTAATTCGTTGAGTCCTTGCTTGATGGTGCCTCCCAATCCAAGCATCCCCGCCAGCCATTGATAATTTTTGGGAATAGATCCAACGGCCGCGTGTATGAGTCCGAGTCCGCGAAGGTTGGGTTTGAAGTCGGGATATTCGCGGTTGTTTTCTTCGAGTGTTTTATAGGCTTTACGAACCTCGTATGCAGCTCCGAAAAACTCTTTGAATTTGATGCGGGCTATCGCCTGTTGCAGGTACATTTCGGCTATGCAGAACCGTTGGTAGGGTGATTTGCCTTTGTGTTTTTCAAAAAGATGGATGCGGGCGTCGTTCCTGGTTTTCATGGCATCCAGAAAGTCCTTTTGTTCGTAGATGAATGATTTTAAAAAATCTATCTGGCTCTCGACGTAAACAGGTATTAAATTCTCGGCTGATTTATTTTTTTCGATGCTGATTAACCGCTCAGCTTCGGTGAAGTTCAGTTGTAATGCTGCTTCATAGGCAGATATACAATTGGGTGTCCATAAATAATCTGCCTTCAGCTGTATGGGTTTTAACAGAAGCAGCAGCAATACGAAGGTGGATGGCAGGAGGCGCGACATGTTGCTTTGCTACGAATATCTGAAATCTGTCTGTATTAATTTTCAAGGGTGAAGGAAGATGTGAACAGGTGTATTTTTGTTTCGAGATTTTCGGGTGGTTTTGGCTGCTGTAATGGGCCGAATGATTAATTTTGGGCTGATTCATTTGTCGTTTACGACATTAAAACTGTTATTATGCAATTGGTTCTTGCCGACGATCAATACCGTGATCACCTGCTGCCCTTTACTTTTACTCGTCCTACAGGCGATCTGCGCTGTGGTATACTGACGATACGAAGAAAGTGGGAGTTGTTATTGGGTTTGCCGGAGGGTAGTTCCGGTTCGCTGACGCAGTTCTACCTCTCGGGTCGTTTTCCGTTGGTTGCCGGTACTGAGTGTCTGGTAATTAACGGTGCGTTGTTGCCGGATGAGTCCTTGCTGCGGTTGATTCAGTCGTTGAAGTCAGGGCAGCAAATCGTTTGGCAGGATCGTTTACTGGCCGCGGCTATTCATCGCGATCAGCTGGTGGGGTTGGAGTGTATTCGTCCTTTGGAGGGATTCGAGACCGTTCATTATATCGGGACTCCGGTTATTCTCCAGAAACCCTGGGATATATTTTCATTAAATGATGGGGCTTTACGGTCTGATTTTCAGCTGTTAACCAAGGGACGTCGTTCAGAGGTTATTTCCGGGACAAATCAAACATTCAAACCGGATCAGATTTTTATTGAAGCGGGCGCGAAAGTGGAATGCGCAATATTGAATGCCGGTACCGGACCAATTTATATCGGTAAGGATGCGGAGGTGATGGAAGGTTGTATGATCCGTGGACCGTTTGCCTTGGGCGATCATGGAGTGTTGAAGATGGGTGCGAAGATCTATGGTGCTACTACTATCGGTCCGGGCTCGAAGGTAGGAGGTGAGGTTAGCAATTCAGTCGTGTATGGCAACAGCAACAAAGCACACGATGGGTTCCTTGGCAATAGTGTGATCGGAGAGTGGTGTAATCTGGGCGCTGACTCCAATAACTCTAACCTTAAGAATAATTATTCAGAGGTAAAAGTGTGGAATTATCCGGCGCAGGATTATATCGGAACAGGATTGCAATTCTGCGGACTCTTCATGGGTGATCATAGCAAATGCAGTATCAATACCATGTTCAATACAGGGACCGTTGTCGGCGTCTTTGCCAATATATTTGGAGCAGGATTCCCGGCTAAATATGTTCCATCGTTCTCCTGGGGAAGTGATTCCGGCGGTGAAGTTTTTATCATCGACAAGGCGTTGCAACTGGCAGAGAAAGTGATGTCTAGGAGAAATATACCGCTAACGGAAGCCGACAAAAATATTTTGACGCATCTCTATATGATGCAATTACAGCCAAAAGCTGAAGATTAATACTTTTTTAAGGCAATCCCGCATTTTATCGATAGTTTTCTATTCTGGCACAAGGCTTGACTAGGGAGCGGTTTCGATGAAAAATGCGGATTGACTGCCAAACTGACATAAAAGAAGACGATGAGCTTGACATTTGACAATAACGAACTGCCGATTGGGCAGATGGCAATCAATGACGATGAACCGGAATTGATACCGCTTTTAACGAACGAAGACGAAGAACAAATGAATGCAGAGCAGCTGCCGGAGATTGTTTCGGTGCTGCCATTGCGAAATACGGTGTTGTTCCCCGGCGTAGTGATACCTATCACCGTCGGACGCGATAAATCCATTAAACTGATCAAGGATGCCTACGCAACTGACCGGATTATTGGTGTTGTATCGCAGAAAGATGTAAGTGTTGAAGATCCTAAACTCAGTGATCTGAACAACATCGGCACCATCGCACAAATTCTTCGCATGTTGCGGATGCCGGATGGAAATACAACGGTAATCATTCAGGGAAAACGACGTTTCAAAATTGCTGATATCGTACAGGAAGAACCGTATTTACGGGCGAAGATCAATGCGTTTTCGGATATAAATAGTGTGGAAAAAGACGAGGAGTTCAATGCCATCGTCGACTCACTGAAGGATATCTCCATGCAGATCATTCAGCAATCGCCCAATATTCCAACAGAAGCAAGTTTCGCCATCCGGAATATTGAGAGTCCAAGTTTCCTCATCAACTTCATCTCTTCCAACATGAATGCAGATGTGGAGAAGAAGCAGATGTTGCTGGAGATGGATGATCTCAAGGACCGCGCAACGAAAGTCCTCGAACACCTGACCCGTGAGTTGCAAATGCTCGAGCTGAAAAATCAGATCCAGAGCAAAGTAAAAACCGACCTCGACAAACAGCAACGCGAGTATTTTCTGAATCAACAACTCAAAACCATTCAGGAAGAGTTAGGCGGCAATACTCCTGACAAAGAGATCTCTGAAATGCGCGAACGTGCCCGCAATAAAAAGTGGGGCAAGGCCGTAGAAGAGGTTTTCAATAAAGAGATTGATCGCTTGAACAGAATCAACCCTGCAGCAGCGGAGTATTCAGTAACCATGAATTATCTCGATCTTTTGTTAGAGCTGCCATGGGAAGAGTTTACGGATGATAACTATGATCTCAAACGCGCGGAGAAAATTTTGAACAGAGATCACTTCGGACTCGAGAAAGTTAAGAATAGAATTCTCGAGTATCTGGCAGTGATCAAGCTGAAGAAAGACATGAAGTCGCCGATCATGTGTCTGGTAGGACCTCCCGGCGTCGGAAAAACATCACTCGGGAAATCCATCGCAGAAGCACTGGGACGAAAGTATGTACGCATGTCGCTTGGCGGACTCAGAGATGAAGCTGAGATACGCGGACACCGCAAAACGTACATCGGTGCCATGCCCGGACGAATCATCCAGAACTTAAAGAAATCGAAATCCGGAAATCCGGTATTCATCCTTGATGAGGTAGATAAACTCACCAACGATTTTCACGGTGATCCATCCTCTGCCTTACTCGAAGTACTCGATCCCGAGCAGAACACTACTTTCTACGATAACTATGTAGAGATAGAATATGATCTCAGTAAAGTGTTGTTCATTGCCACAGCGAATACTCTCAGCACTATTCAGCCGGCCTTACGTGACCGATTAGAGATCATCGATATTTCCGGATACACACTGGAAGAGAAAATTCATATTGCGCAAAAGCACTTAGTGAATAAGCAACTAGAAGCGCATGGACTCAAATCCGGACAACTGGCCTTCCCACAGAATATGCTCAAAATGATCATCGAGCAATACACCTGGGAAAGCGGAGTGCGGACATTGGAGAAATGTATTGCCTCGGTAGTGCGTTCAATTGCCAAGATGGTAGCCATGGAAGAACATGCACCGTCCAAGGTAACGGAATCGCATATCCGAAAAGCACTCGGTGCACCACGTTTTCTCCCTGATAAACTCATCAGTAATGATACGGCCGGTGTTGTAACCGGACTTGCATGGAATCAAAATGGAGGAAGTATTCTTTTTATAGAAACCTCCCTCAGCAAAGGCAGCGGAAAACTCACCCTCACCGGTAACCTCGGCGATGTGATGAAAGAATCAGCCATGATTGCACTCGCTTATCTTAAGTCCCATGGAGATGATTTCGGAATTGACAGTAAAGTATTTGAAAACTGGAATATACACGTGCACGTACCGGAAGGAGCTACACCGAAAGATGGTCCATCCGCCGGTATTACCATGCTTACATCTCTTGCATCCGCCTTCACACAACGCAAAGTGAAAAGTAAAATCGCCATGACGGGTGAAATTACATTGCGCGGAAAAGTATTGCCGGTAGGAGGGATCAAGGAAAAAATTCTCGCAGCGAAACGTGCTGGCATCAAGGAAATCGTTTTATGCAAGGACAACGAAAAAGACATTCTTGACATCAAGAAAGACTATATCCGCGACCTTACCTTCCACTATGTAGAAAACATGTCGGAAGTACTCGATATCGCTCTCATGAGCCAAAAGGTAAAAAATGCTTTACAGATTTCCGCCAACGGCTCAGCCATCGAAAAACCTGCTGCCAAACCCGCAAAAAAGTTGTCAAAAACCAAGCGGTAGTGGAATGATACTATGTGGTTAAAGGTGAACTCAGGAGGCAAGCTCCCGACAGGTCACGGAAGGTAGCTGTTTGCCTTTAGCCCTTGGTCTTATGCAGTGGTGTTGTTGTATTTTGTCAATGATTTTGAATTGTCGTAAAGTTATATAAAAAGCCCCGCGCCCCTTGCGCCTTCGCCGCGCTCCCCGCGTTTAAGTCAGCTAGTGTACATTAGAACTAATATTTCCCCTTACTCAACCGCAGTTATCGCAGTCGTGTTCGTTTTTTGCTTTCCGCAGGCTTTTAAAAAGATACACCGACGCGGCTATAACTATCAAGCTTACAAGTACTTCCTGCATCCTGCAAAGATACGGGAATAAGCACGAAATGCCCTACCTTTGCGGCAAGAATTCAATTATGTCTGGTAATCTTCCATCTATACAATACAACCGCGAGGGACTTTCCAATGAATCATTGATCGATCTGTATAAAGCGTTGGTGAAACCACGTATGATCGAGGAAAAAATGCTGGTGCTGCTACGTCAGGGTAAGCTGGCGAAGTGGTTTTCAGGGATCGGTCAGGAGGCTATTTCGGTGGGCACTGCAATGGCGCTCGATCGGGAGGAGTATATTCTGCCGATGCATCGTAACCTGGGAATTTTTACAGTGCGCGGTATTCCGTTGAATCGTTTGTTTTCGCAGTTTACCGGTAAGCCCGGTGGCTTTACAAAGGGTCGCGATCGTTCATTTCACATGGGCACGCAGGAGTATCGTATCGTTGGAATGATTTCACATCTTGGTCCGCAGTTAGGTGTGGCTGATGGTGTGGCGTTGGGTAATCTGTTGAAGAAGAATCCGCATGTTACCGCTGTGTTTACAGGCGATGGTGCTACCAGCGAGGGCGATTTTCACGAGAGTATAAATGTGGCAGCCGTTTGGGATCTGCCGGTTATTTTCATCATCGAGAATAATGGTTATGGATTGAGTACACCGAGCTCTGAGCAGTTCCGTTGTAAGCAGTTTGTCGATAAGGCGATCGGTTATGGTATTGAAGGTGTGCAGGTGGATGGAAATAATATTCTGGAAGTGTATAATACTGTGAGGTCCTTGGCTTCGTCGATGCGTGAGCGTCCGCGTCCTGTTTTGCTGGAGTGTATGACATTCCGTATGCGTGGTCACGAGGAAGCTTCAGGTACCAAGTATGTTCCGCAGGAGTTGTTTGAGATGTGGGGGAAGAAAGATCCGATTCGCAATTACGAAGATTATCTCTTGAGCGAAGGGGTGATCGATGATGATTTTGTGAGTATGGTTCGTGCGGGTATCAAGGAAGAAATTGAGCGGGGACTGGAAATCGCGTTTGCTGAAAAAGATATTGAGGCGGATGATGAGCGTGAGTTGAAAGATATGTTTGCGCCGGGTCCGAAATCGTTGATTCAGCCTGGTCCGGGAAAATCGGATAAACGTTTTCTGGATGCGATTACAGATGGTATGAGGCAGGC
>JAGOJO010000122.1 GCA_017995075.1 Bacteroidia bacterium
CACTTCCATTTGCGGTGATTGGTTTCATGTTAGCCATCAATCAGCAGCCTGAAGCATTCAGTGAGATACTGGCAGTAAAAGTACTGCTCTGCATGGTGTTTGCCCGTACAGCGGCCATGGCCTTCAACCGATGGACCGACCGAAGTATTGATGCGAAAAATCCACGAACAGTAATACGCGAAATACCTGCGGGACAAATTTCCGCCAACGCAGCACTTTACTTTACAATACTCAACTGTACCGCATTCATTGCAACCACCTGGTTTATCAACCCGCTATGTTTCGCGTTATCATTTGTTGCACTTGCAGTTGTTCTCGGCTATTCATATACAAAGAGATTCACGGCACTCTGCCACCTCGTCCTTGGCATTGGATTATCGCTCGCCCCGATAGGGTCCTGGATAGCGGTCACTGGAGAATTCGCCCTGGTTCCATTGTTATTCTCCGGAGCGGTTCTTTGCTGGGTCAGTGGATTTGATATTATTTATGCATTACAGGACGAAAAATTTGACCGTGAAAACAAGTTACATTCAATCCCGGGTTATTTTGGAGCAGAAAAAGCATTGAAAATATCCCGCAACCTGCATTTAGCATCCTCAATGTTTATTCTTGCAGCTGGATTTCAAGGCCAATTTCATCTCATTTATTTTCTAGGCTGGGCCTTTTTCACAGGGCTATTAATTTATCAGCATCGCCTCGTAAAACCACATGATTTAAGTAAAGTCAACCTTGCATTTTTTACTACCAATGGGATTGCGAGTGTAGTATTTGCGTTGTTTGTTATTTCAGATCTCATTCTCTGTTAATTGTCCATCCTAACAAAATAACACTTTCCCAGATTAGGGAGTTTGAAACTTATTGATTATTTTTGGTAGCTTAGTAAAAAATCTATAAACAGAGAGAAGAATATGAAAAATGATTATCTCTTAAAAAAAACACTTTTCATTACTTTGATGCTTTTTAATCAACTTGCTAATGCTCAATTAGTGATTGAATGGCAAAAGTGTTACGGAGGCTCTACTTTTGAGCAGCCATTTACCACTGAGAGAACACGTGACGGTGGTATTATTAGTGCCGGATTTACCGAATCTGTTGATGGAGATGTTGGCGGCAACTATGGGAATCACGATTGGTGGATTCTTAAAACCGACAAGAATGGCAATATAGAGTGGGCCAGGCATTATGGTGGGACTAACTATGACAAATGTCGAGCTATCATGCAAAATGATGATGGAACATATATGGCTTTCGGAAGCTCCCATTCTAGCAATGGAGATGTTCCACTCAACTATGGTGAAGCAGATTTCTGGTTGCTAAAACTTGATTCGCTAGGTAATATACTGTACAATCAGGTCTATGGCGGATCACTGGAAGAAGGAGGTCGTGGTATAATTAGAACTGCAGACCGCGGCTGGATGCTAGTAGGCTGGGCAGCTTCCAATGACGGGGATATCGTTGGCAACCATGGCTCAAAGGATGCATGGCTTTGCAAACTTGATTCAAACGGAGCAGTACAATGGAGCCATTGTTATGGCGGATCGCTGGAAGATCGTGCTAGATATGTAATTCAGTTAGCTGATGGAGGTTATGTTTTCGGAGGAAATGCAAAATCAAATGATGGCGATCTTTCGGTAAATCAAGGAGGAGAAGATTTCTGGATTGTACGTGTTGATTCCGTTGGAAATATGTTATGGAACACACCACTTGGAACCACTGCTGATGATCGAATTTATTATGTTGCCCCTGACTGGGATGGCGGCTTTCTCGGCATAGGAAGAAATGGTGCCAATAATGGAGATGTAAACGACAATCATGGCCTGGAAGATTTATGGATTATAAAAGTAGACTCAATGGGGTCACTTGTTTGGAGTAAGTCACTCGGCGGATCTGCAGATGACGGAGGATTTCGAATTGAGGCTACTGCTGACCATGGATATTTTATTACAGGAACCACGAAGTCAAGTGACGGTGATTCACCGGGCACTTATGGACAATCTGACTATTGGTTTATCAAACTGGACTCAGCATTGAATTTTGTCTGGAATGATCATATCGGTGGTAGTCGCTCCGACCACTGCAATGACATTCTTTATGCAGATGATGGAGGATTTTATCTGACTGGTTTTACACTTAGTTCAGACACATTGCCATACGCAATTACCAATCATGGCGAGGGAGACTATTGGTTTGCCAAAGTATTTTATTGCACCGACAAAGATACAAGCCTCACTCCTGGCAATACAACCATTTGCCCTGGCTCTGACATCGATATTTCTACATCTACAAATTACACTGCATTCAACTGGAGCACTGGCGACACAACCAATACCATCAATGTATCTTCTCCGGGTAGTTACTCAGTCGTAATGAGCGACTTTAACGGGTATTGTGTTTACAACTCCGATACCGTAGTAATCTCCAATTTTGCGACACCTGCCGCACCAGTCATTTCAGAATCAGGCGGAATATTAACAGCAAGCGGAACCGGAACATTCCAATGGTATGTAAACAACACGCTAATCCCGGGTGCTACTGCAAATACATTAACAAACATTACAACAACAGATGATTACACTTGTGTTGTAACAGACAATAATGGATGTACGGCAAGTTCAAGTCCCTTCAATTTATCCGTAGGACTTAATAATACTACTCCTGAAAATTTTGTTTCTGTTGCACCGAATCCATTCAAAAATGAACTTCAACTGACGTTCAACTCTAACACAACATCCCCCGGAAAAATCATCATTTACAACTTACAAGGACAAGCAGTATTTAATACGATTTACGATCCGGTAAGTGGAAAAAACAAACTAAGTCTCCCGCTGGCATGGCTGGAATCCGGCACCTATTTACTTTCTATTCAACTGCAAAACAGCCAACGAGCAGACCGGATAATTATCAGACAATAAAGGTCTAAGGACAGGTTAAATTCGCCCAACTACCTGTTTCACACCAAATAAGGCCCGCTTAAGACCGAAAATTCGTGTTTTAAGCGGGCTTTTTGTAAATTTGCGAGAATCCTTTTCCGAGTAAATCAAATGACGTCGACAATGGAACAAAGCAACACAACCTCAGGAATAGCGCCCAAAGATTTATCGTTCGATGAATTTAAGTCAATCATCATAAACGACTACAAGTTGGTTTATGAAAGTCGTCAGGCAAGTCTGATCGGCCGTAAAGAGGTACTTACAGGCAAAGCCAAATTCGGCATTTTCGGAGACGGGAAAGAGTTGGCGCAGGTAGCCATGTCGAAGGTTTTCAAAAATGGTGACTTCCGGTCAGGGTACTATCGCGATCAGACTTTCATGTTTGCCGCAGGTCTACTGAGCGTTCAGGAGTTCTTTGCGCAGCTCTATGCACATCCTGATGTTGCAGCAGAGCCTTCTTCTGCGGGCAGATGTATGAATGGACACTATGCCACCCGACTTCTAAATGAAGATGGAAGCTGGAAGAGACTCATCGAACTGAAAAATTCTTCTGCAGATATTTCCCCGACAGCCGGTCAGATGCCACGACTATTGGGTCTTGCGCTTGCCTCCCGGTTATACAGACAATCGCCGGAACTTTCTGCGAAGATGAATGGATTTACCGCCAATGGAAATGAAGTTGCATTTGGAACTATCGGTGATGCATCTACGTCAGAAGGTTTGTTCTTCGAAACCATCAACGCTGCAGGGGTAATGCAGGTACCTATGGCAATCAGTGTATGGGATGACGGATATGGTATTTCTGTTCCTGCAAAATATCAAACAACCAAACAGAGCATCTCCGAAGTATTGAAAGGATTTGAAAAAACTGACGACAAAGACGGCTTTGTGATCCTGACTGCAAAAGCATGGGATTATCCCGGACTTATCGATACTTACGAAAGAGGAATAGAGATTTGCCGCACACAACACATACCTGTACTATTCCATATTCAGGAAGTCACACAACCACAAGGTCACTCTACCAGCGGCTCACATGAGCGATACAAATCGAAAGAACGTTTAGCATGGGAAGAAGAATATGATTGCATCCGTAAATTCCGAGAATGGATACTGAATGGTGCTATTGCTACTTCCGAAGAACTGGACGAAGTAGAAAAAGTTGCCAAGAAATCTGCCTCCGACTCCCGCAAAAAAGCCTGGGATAGTCATCAGCAGGCAATCAAAGAAGAAATAAATCAGGCGGTAGCTATCATTGAACAAATGGCCGCTGAGAGTCCAAACAAAGTTTTCATTGAAGTCTGCGCATCAAAACTTAAAGAAATCTCCGAGCCGGAAAGAAAAGACATCAACGTTGCGGTAAAAAAGGCATTACGTTATGTCAGAGAAGAAGAAACTGTTTCACGCGACCGCATGATTCAATGGCTGCGTAGCTTTGATCAGAAAAACGCCGACCGCTACGACTCGCACCAATTCAGCGAAAGTAAATGGAGCGTAAAAAATATTCAACCTGTCCAGGCAATTTATGCACCAGATGCCCCAGCTATGGATGGACGTGAGATTCTTCAGGCACATTGGGATCAGCAATTAGCTAAACGTCCCGAAGTATTTATTTTCGGAGAGGACGTTGGAAATATCGGTGGTGTAAACCAAACCTACGCCGGCTTGCAGGCGAAGTACGGAGAAAACAGAGTGTTTGATACCGGAATCCGCGAGGCAACTATTATCGGACAAGGAATTGGAATGGCATTACGTGGCATGCGCCCTGTAGCAGAAATTCAATACCTCGATTATCTTGCCTATGCGATACAAGTGCTGACGGATGATCTGGCCTGTTTGCATTACCGTACAAGAGGCGGACAAAAAGCACCGCTGATCATCAGCACCCGCGGACATCGACTCGAAGGTGTATGGCACTCCGGTTCTCCGATGCAATTTATCCTCGGCTCTTTACGTGGAATACATGTTTTGGTGCCTAGAAACATGACACAAGCTGTTGGATTTTATAATACATTGCTTGAAAGCGACGAACCGGCATTGGTCATTGAGCCTTTGAATGGTTACCGTATCAAGGAGAAAATGCCATCCAACCTTGACAGTTTTAAAATACAACCCGGACATGCAGAAGTATTGCAACAAGGTACTGATGTAACCATTGTGACCTACGGCTCCTGCATACGTATTGCGCAGGAAGCGATTCAACCATTGAGTGAAGCCGGAATCAGTGTAGAACTCATCGATATTCAGAGCCTACTGCCCTTCGATCTTGACCATACCATCGTTAAATCACTGACCAAAACCAACAAAATCCTCTTCTTTGACGAAGATGTACCAGGAGGAGCTACTGCCTTCATGTTACAACAGGTAATGGAAATACAGGGAGGATACCGCCATCTGGATATGGAACCCCGCACGCTTACAGCCAAGGAACATCGCCCTGCCTACGGTTCTGATGGAGACTACTACTCCAAACCATCTGCAGAAGACGTGTTCGACACTGTGTATGACATGATGCACCGCTCACAACCAAATGCATTTCCTGCCATCTACTAACGGCACGACTATCCGAAAATGAGCTATCAGCGTATCACCGAATCCGTATCCAACCACGAACGCCTCGACGAAAAATCAATTCACGAAATTCTCGCCGGTATAAACAGTGAAGATAAAACTGTTGCTATATCAGTTGAAAAGGCATTGCCGGCAATTGAAAAACTGGTAGAGGCTGTATTACCCCGAATGAAAAAAGGAGGACGATTATTTTACATTGGAGCCGGAACCAGCGGAAGATTAGGAATTGTTGATGCGTCAGAATGTCCACCCACCTTTGGTGTACCACATGGAATGGTTATCGGGATAATTGCAGGTGGCGATAATGCCATACGAAAAGCGGTAGAATTTGCAGAAGACGATCGCCAACAGGGCTGGAAAGATCTGGAAGAACATCTCATCGGCGAGAATGACTCCGTGGTAGGAATTGCAGCATCCGGAGGAACACCATACGTAGCAGGTGCATTGGAAATTTGCCGGCAAAAGGGAATATTAACCGGCTCCATCACCTGTAATCCGGGAAGTCCGGTTGCACAAGCAGCAGAATACCCGATAGAAGTAATTACCGGACCTGAATATGTCACCGGCTCTACCAGAATGAAAGCAGGTACAGCCCAGAAACTCACCCTCAATATGATCAGCACATCGCTGATGATCGGACTTGGCCGTGTGAAAGGCAACAGAATGGTAGACATGCAACTCAGCAATAACAAGCTCATTGATCGTGGCACCCGAATGGTAATGGACGCCACCGGATTAGATGAAAAAGAGGCCGGTCACTTATTACTTGAACAAGGCAGTGTCAGAAAAGCTGTTGAAGCATTTGGTAAATAGTTTCACTTCCGAAACAGATTTTTTTACTAAATATTTATTTTCAGCAAGAACATTTTATCGCTGAATTTCGTTTTAATTTTGTTCAATCAATGCAAGACATCGAACCATACTACTCCTGGCGCCATCTCTACATTTCTGCAGAAGATGAGCTCTCTCCATTTTATGGAAGAGAATACAGTGAGTTTGAGTATTCGAACACTGTCTACAACTATTACATTCACCCGCAATGGGATGATTTTGGATCGAACACATTATACATTAAAACACTATTCACCGATTACGAAACCGGCTTTGCTATTCTTGAATTCATCGGTGAGTGGAATGATGCGATCAATAACGATATCATGTTACTCAAACGCGATGTTGTTGACCAAATGATCAATGAGGGTATTTCAAAATTCATACTCATTGGTGAAAATGTTTTAAATTTCCATGCCTCTGACGATTGCTATTATCAGGAATGGTTTGACGATGTTGAAGACGGATGGATTGTCGCTGTAAACTTCAGAGATCATGTAAGACAGGAGTTTAACAAGTATAACATTGATTATTACATGGTTTTCGGCGGCGAACTTGACGACCTCAAATGGCGCCTATTCCAGCCTCAGCAACTTTTCGACAGAATAAACGGAGTAATTAGTCATAGATTGGCGTAATTTTTCGTTTTTTCAATTAGCATTTTAGTATTTTTACCCTGAAGCATGAAACCTTATTTATTAAATAGCATTCAGGTTATTTGCGTTTGCATTCTGCTTATGAGTGCAGATGGCAAGAAAAATGCTTCTATACAACAAGGTAAAGCATCGTATTACGGTCGTGAATTTGAAGGCCGAAAAACAGCGTGCGGTGAGATTTTCAGAAATGCTGATTTCACCGCTGCACACCGCACGATGGACTTCAATACTTTTCTGCGCGTCACCAATCTAAAGAACAACTTATCCGTTACAGTGCGAGTCAATGACCGAGGACCATTTGTGCGCTCCCGAATCATCGATCTTTCTGAAGCAGCAGCACGACGAATAGGGAGTTTTCAGCATGGACTTGCGTCAGTGAAAGTCGAAAGAATGAATCTGCTAAAACCCAGCAAAGAGATCGATAGTCTTTTTACCTGCGAAGATGTTTTAGATTGCCTTGGAAATCCGGATAAGTTAAAAGGGTACTCTATTTCTTTATGGAGAACTTCGAACATCATCCATATGCTCTACATCGCTAACGAGCTTTACCTTCACGAAGATGTAGACAAAGTTTACATAGTAGGATTAGGCGTCAACGAGAAACGTTTATACCACCTCGTCATCAGCGGATTTTCGTCCAAAGAAAAAGCACTCAGCGGCATCAGCAATTACGAGAAAAAAGGATTTATGAAAGTTCAGCTTTTGAAATAAATCTCCCTTA
>JAGOJO010000123.1 GCA_017995075.1 Bacteroidia bacterium
AATTGCGCATCAACAATGTTCCTACAAAACCTGATCCTCCAATGGAGATAGTTTTACCGGATGCCAACACCGAAGATCCGGCACCGGCACTGCTAAAACTTATTCCAAAAACAGTTGTAGAGTTCACCACAATGTTTCCATTGAAATAACTTGACCCTCCTGCTGATAATTGCATACTTCCTGAACCCGAGGTAGCGGCACTGATCACCGTGACATCTCCATTGAAAGTATCGTTGGATGATCCTGCTAACCGGAACGTGGAAGTTCCTGCATTTTTGAGGGTGGTAGTACCGTTAAAGGTGTTTCCACCAGCGCCTGTTCCTGCAGCGGAGCCAATATGTTCAAAGTAGGCAGTTGAGTTAAAGGTACATCCATTTAATTTGATTTGTCCTTTGGCTTTCACTTCTGCACCAAAAGTGGTTCCGGCAAAACTTAACAATCCGGTTGCTTGCGGATAACATACGCCGTTGATGATATGACCGCCATTGAATCCTGCTGAGCCGGTAATTTCAAGTGTGTCCCCTCCTAAGTTTAAGGTATCGTTGGTCATCACCAGCCGTTTAATTGTTTGCTTGCCGGTCAACACCAGACTTGTAGTGGTGGTATTGATAGTGATCGTATCGGAGGAGCCGGGAATACCATTGGGATTCCAATTGGTGTTGGTGTTCCAGCTGGTATTGGTCGTACCGGTCCAGGTATAGTTTCCGGCATAGCTTGTGGCAGACAATAACATGCATGCCACAAAAAATCTCAAGAGATTTTTCATAGAAATTGGGGTTTAAAGGTTGGAGGTGGTTAGTTGGAAGTAAAACTGTAATAGTCTGTAAATTGTCCGTTAGTTAGCTTTAATCGCACACGGCCAAAATAAGTCGGGAGTTCTGCTATTGTTCCGGTTTCCAGGAACACCGCGTTAGCATTCCGTACATACGTTAATCCAGCAGACAAACCACTTGTCTGATCAAAAGTAAAACTCTCATTCAATACATCTGAGAGTCCATCGGTAGTACCAAGCGTCACTTCAATCTTTTCAATTTGAGTAGAGTCGGTTAACTGAACTGTAAAACTACTTAAGTTAACCCCGGGGGAAACATCAGGTCTCGTTTTGAAGGAGACATCCTGTATCGATTGTCCGAATACAAGAGTAGTACACAGGAGTAATCCTGCAAGCGCAAAGAATTTTTTCATGATGTATTTGATTTAAGATTAGAAACTATATATTAAAACTCGACTGAACTAATTCCATTGATACACCAATAAATCATCAACTACTAAATAATGGTGGATGAATTGTAAATAGCACTCATTAGCATCCTCTAATCTATAATCGGCAAAATCTCAACTTTTTATCAAAACTCTAATCATTATCAGGGTGGAAAAGTAAGCTTAGTTCCATCCAAAAAAAAGAGTGTTAACAGGGGTATGGGGGGGGAGTATTTATAGGGGGTTATTTACAGGGGTGCCGGAATTAAACACCGTTCTTTCTCGTTGAAAAACACTTGCGACTTTGAAATGATATCCGGACAAAAAATAATATGTAGTAGGAACAGGTCGCCCCGCTGGTGCTTGTTTTTTTCGCAACTACGTTGCTAAGAATAGGCCGCTTCTACGGAGCTTGGTTTTTTACGGGAATGTATTAGATAGACGCCGCGCTCGTTGCGTAATCGTTGCTACCGTAGCGTTTAACTCACGGATTTCACATCATTAACGCAGTCTCCTTCCTACCACCGCATCAGGCTAACGGCCAAGGGCCAAAGGCATCCCACCACTGCATCCCAAACAATTGCAAAATTTTTATTTCCAAACACCCTTGCGCCCCTAGCGCCTTCCTTGCGACTCCGCGGTTAAACCACACTGCATTCACTCAATACCTCAGGTCCCATCCTACCACCGAATCAGGCTAACGGCCAAGGGCATCTCCCTCCGGTGGGGCTGGATGAAAATAGTCAAATACAATTTTTCCTTTGGCTGTTCCAATGAGTGATACGAGTTCGTCAAGGGTGGCTTCACGGGTTCGTTTAACAGACCGGAAATGGCGGAGTAAAGTGTCGGCAGTGCTGTCGCCGATGCCTTTGATGTCGGAGAGTTCTGTTTTGATGACGCCCTTGCTACGTTTGTTGCGGTGATGTGTGATGCCAAAGCGGTGTACTTCGTCGCGGAGCTGCTGTATGATGCGGAGCGTTTCGCTTTTTTTGTCGAGGTACATGGGTAAAGAATCGCCGGGATAATAAATTTCTTCGAGCTTTTTGGCGATGCCGATGATGGAGATCTTTCCGCGTAGTCCCAACTTTTCCAGACAGGTCAACGCGGCACTTAGCTGTCCTTTTCCTCCATCGATGACGATGAGTTGCGGTAATGGCTGTTCTTCTTCTAATAGTCGTTTGTAGCGGCGGTGTATGACTTCTTCCATGCTAGCGAAATCATTGGGTCCTTCTACTGTTTTAATATTGAAGTGCCGGTAATCGTTTTTGGAGGGTCGTCCGTTCTTGAATACACTCATGGCTGCTACGGCATAGTCGCCCTGGAAATTGGAGTTATCGAAGCATTCAATATGGTAGGGCTTCACCGGTAGACGCAGGTCGGTTTGCATCTGGGTCATGAGACGTTCGATGCGGTGTTCGGGATTGAGTTTGTCGGCCTGTTCGAGTTTGTCTTTCATGAAATACCGCGCGTTCTTTTCACTGAACTCGAGGAGTTTCTTTTTATCGCCGATTTTAGGAACAGTAAATGTTACGCCGGGAATTTCTTCTTCGGGTATATAACTCAACAAAATTTCTTTTGCATCGCTGTTATAACGTTGACGCAGTTCCGCAACGGCGAGTCCCATGAGTTCTTCGGGACTTTCTTCCAGTTTCTTCTTGATCTCGAGTGTATGCGATTGTATGACGGAACCATTCATCACCTTCATGAAATTCACAAATGCATTGTTCTTGTCTTCTACGTATCCAAATACATCTACATTGTGAATCGTTGAATTGACAATTACACTCTTGCCTTTATACTTCTCGAGGAGATCAATTTTTTCTTTATACACCTGCGCTTCTTCAAATTCAAAACGTGCGGCATGTTCCTTCATCTTCTCTTCCAGATGTCGAATAACCGAGTTGATATTTCCTTTCAGAATGTCTTTGATCTCTGCGATGCTACGATCATAATCTTCCTTTGATTGAAGATCTTCACAGGGTCCTTTGCAGTTGCCGATATGGTACTCTAGACAAACCCGGAACTTTTTCTTCCTGATGTTTTCATCGGTGAGCAATAAGGAGCAGGTGCGGAGTTTATACAGCTGACGGATAAGATCCAGCAAGGTGCTGATCATGGTCACGGAGGCATAAGGCCCGAAATAAACGGATCCGTCTTTTACATGCCGGCGGGTATAATAAACACGCGGAAAATCTTCATTGCGGATAACAATCCAGGGATAGGTTTTATCATCCTTGAGATTGACATTATACTTAGGCTGATGCTTCTTGATGAGATTATTCTCGAGCAAAAGAGCATCGTACTCTGTCTCCACCAGAATCGTGCGGATATCGGCCACCTGTCGCACCATGATGGCAGTTCGTGCAATATCGTGTACTTTATTAAAGTAACTGCTGACACGGCGTTTCAGACTTTTCGCTTTGCCGATGTAGAGGAGTTGCTGTTCGGCATTGTAAAACTGATACACACCCGGACTATCAGGCAATGTATCTAAAATAAGTTTTACTTTATCGCTGGTAGCTGCCATCAGGAGTGGAGAACTTCTTCGTAGATCGCTTTTGTTTTTGCGGCTGTTCCGCTGAAGGTGAATTCCTGTACTTTCATTGCTGCCCGTTCACTTAAACGCTGACGCAATGCTGCATCTGCAAAAATACGGAGTATATCTTTTGCAAGTTTTGCTGCATCGCCCACATCGGCACTGAGTCCGGTTTGTTCATCCTCCACGAGTTCTGGAATTCCTCCGGCACGTGTAGCAACAACAGGCACTCCGGCAGCGAAGGCTTCGAGGATGATAGTGCCTAACCCCTCCGTTGCTGAGGTGATCAGAAATACATCAAGCGCTTTCATCACCTGCGGTACATCTTTCCGGAATCCCAGCAGATGCACATGGGTGTCTAATTGCTCTTCACGAATAATCGTTCTTATGGTTTGCTCTTCCGGTCCTGCTCCGGCGATGATAAAATGGATATCAGGTTGCTGAGCGGTCACCAGCTTTGCTACTTTCAGGAAGGTCGGATAATCTTTATGATCGGCCAGTGCACTGAGATTTCCAACCAGGAAGGCCTGTGTAGGGAGTCCCAGTTCGCGATGCAGGATCCGTTCAGCAGGAATCACTGAATACCTCGAGAGATCAATTCCCGAATGAACCACCCGAAGAACTTCCTTCTTTCGGATAGCCGGTACCGTTATCTGTCGGATCATATCACTGACGCAGATAATTCTTTTTACAGCAGGGTGATTGTATTTCCAAATCGAGAACGGCGATGAAGAAACGGCAAAATCGACACGTCGGCTGACTACTAACGGCACTGTATTACCGAAAATGGCATGCGAGAGAACGGCAGCGCTATGGGCATGGGAATCGTGTGTATGGATCAGATCAAACTTTTCGGTTTTACAAAGCATGCTGATCTCACGGGCGAGTTTCCATCCGAGGATGCCGCGACCGGAAAAAAAAGAAAACGGAATACCGGCATCACTCAATCGCTGTGAGAGCTCTGAACCTTCCGGTGTGAGTATGCGTTGTGTGAGTCCCTCCTTCTTCAATGCGACAGCCAGATAAGCGGCCTGCTGTTCACCACCGCGCCAGGAAGCAGGCGTAGAGACATGCAGAACCTTCATAGCGACTTCCCTTTCTGAAGATAATAGAGACGAAGGTATTTCAGGAAAACGGCATGAGCGCTGTTAACGGCAATGATGAATCCCGTCAGCCCATCTCTGAAACCCGACCAGACCACATAACTGCGCAGGAAACGGGCAACGGGTTTATAGAGCAACATCAGCAGGTTAGCCTTCACACCTTTATCATACAAGGCCTTTGCACCAATAGCGCTGAAGCGATCGATCTGGCGAAGATGGTCGGAGATGGTATGATAGGAATAGTGTAAGAGATCACCCGGAAGATGTAACGGCACTGCATTACCGAAAAGTTCATACCGGTCGTGCGGGTTGATACCGGTCCAGTGACCATCTCCCTTCCGGAAGAGCCGCAGCTTTTTATCGGGATACCAGCCGCTATGCCGCACCCAATCGCCGCAGTAGTTGGTCAGTCGGTTCATCGTATATCCTGCACCGTTAGGCTGCTGCATGGTCTTGATCACTGAGGCTTTCAGTTCCGGACTCAGCGCTTCATCGGCATCGAGAGAGAGGATCCACTCGCCGGTAGCACAATCATTGGCGAAGTTTTTCTGTTCGATATATCCCAGAAAAGGTTGCTGCACCACTTTCGCGCCCAGGCGTTCGGCAATGGCGGTTGTCTGGTCGGTCGAACCGGAGTCCACCACCAATATTTCATTCGCCACACCCTGCAGGCTCTCCAGGCAACGGCGGATGTTGCGCTCTTCATTAAAGGTGATGATGACAGCAGAGAGGGTCGACATGAGGATAATTAACGCAAAATAAAGCCTTTTCTGTTAATCTCTTCGTTTTCGGCAAACACAATAGCAGCTTCCGGAGATAATTGCCTCTTCAACAACAATAATTCACGGGAAATCAGGGCCTAATTGAACTCATTTATCGAAATATCCGGAAATAATAAAGCCGCCCCACTTTCGTGAGACGGCTTTTCAACTCCGGTCAACGCGTGATTTTTGACCTTTGTCATTAGCGGGCCGATCCATGACCGATCGACCCTACCAATGTTTCTGAAGCTTATCGCTGAATAGAAAAGCGTATAAGGGTTTGTTGTTCAGCAGACCTCAGTTTGAGCAAATACACTCCTGATTCAAGCATCGCAGGATCGAGACGTAACTGATTTACGCCTGAGGGATACTCCTGTTCGATGCGTTGGATCAATTGCCCTTGCATACTCAACACTTCTATAGTCAACGGTGATGAAGCTTTCAAATCAAACGTTACGGTAACAGGACCGCTCGATGGATTTGGAAACACATTCACAGGGATGGCTTGATTAGATTCTGAAAGTCCGGTAGCACCAAAACGGAAGGCGTAGATACTATCACACCAGGTGATGGTATTGCCATTATTATCGTATGCTGTTACACATACATAGTACCAGCCGGTAGCAGGATACTGATGGATAAACGGACCGCTTCCGGAACCAGTTGCGCTGTCACCAAAACTCCACACATATTGCCAGCCCGGGCAATTATTGCTAATGGTGAACGTAACATTTCCATTTCCGAACACACTATCAGGAACTGCATAGAAGTTCGGAATACAGTTACTGCCGCTACCTATCACGATGGTATCGCAATAAGAATCCTGACAGTTATTACCGAAGATAGTCAGACAGGCATAATACGTTCCGGCATTCGCATAGGTATGCACAGGGTTCAATTGAGAAGAGGTACTGCCATCACCGAAGTTCCAGATCACATTGCTGTAGCTGCCAATCGACTGATCGAAGAAGTACACCATATTGCCATTTATCGAATCGACGATATGGCTGTAGTACGCCTGACAATTTCCACTGAAAGGAATGAAGATGGAATCACACCAGGTAGCAGTACAGCCTTGAGTGCTATCAGTTACTGTCAGACAAACTGTATAATATCCGCCTGATGAATAAATATGCGACGGATACGTAGCTGTGCTCATCGTACCATCTCCAAACGACCAGTAATAATTGGTATAATTTCCAAGTGAAGGGAAGAAGAACCAGGTATTCAAACTATCGTAAGCCTGGAATTGTGCATTACATGCTGTTGTGCTTCCGATAACTATTGACGTACAAACGCTATCGCAAGGCACACCATTCTGAGCAACGATCAGACAAGCATTGTATACACCCGGAGTTGCATAGGTATGTGAAGGATAAGTCACTACAGAGGTAGTTCCATCACCGAAGTTCCACCAGTATTGATAACCTACTGTGAGCACCGGAGTGAAAAAGACTGTTCCTGAAGAATCAATATAGCTGAACTGTGCATTACAACCAGAGCTACCGGCCACCACAACAGTATCACATGTCGTAGATACGCAACCGTTAGTAAATGTTACGGTGAGACAAGCATAATACATACCTGCACTCTGATACTGGTGAATTAGACTGCCGGAAGTAGAGGTTACTCCATCACCGAAATTCCAGAAAGAAGAAGCCACATTTCCTGAAGAAGTATTCTGGAAATAGAATCCGTTTGTGCTCAGCTGACTGATACTCATCTGCGCCTGACAACTTACTGAAGGATTCACGATGATCGTATCGCAATAAGTATCGGAACAACCCTGAGAAGAATCAATGATGGTTAAACAGGCATAGTAGGTACCAGCTGCTGCATAAATATGAGATGGATTCGTACTAGTGCTGGTGCTTCCATCACCGAAGTTCCAAAAGAAATTCAACTGAGAGCCCGGTGAAGTATTGTAGAATAAAACCTGATTATTGAGAGGATTATTCCAGGTAAACCCTGCCTGACATGGTGATGCAGGAGGAATCGTGATGGTCTGACAAGTTGAATCTGTGCAGCCCGACGCAGTGTATATAGCAATACAAACAGTGTATGTACCCGGACTTGCATA
>JAGOJO010000030.1:0-1138 GCA_017995075.1 Bacteroidia bacterium
ACGATACCTGAATACTCGCTGATATAAATCCATCGGCGAACTGCTGCAGCCGTTTTCTGAAGTGTTTCAAGCAGGCTGTGTGAGTTGCTTTGGTATTCCACAATACTCTTTCGCAAGTTAAGGGTGATTCGAAGTCCCCAGATATGTCCTGCAATCAAAATAAAAAAACCACCTACAACATACGCATTATGAAACTTCACCAATGCATAGATATAAACAAAACTCGACAGGACGGCAAAGATGAGATTTATATCCAACGCCCTTTTAATTTTATCAATCGGATGTGTCAAGCGCTGCCGCAGCGGAATACGGATTTCTTCCGGTGCTGTTGAGCCCTTATCGCTATTCCATACTTCTTCTAGTTCCATCAGCTTAACTTAGCTTTTAATTCATTTTTAATGCGGTGTATTTTAACACCTGTATTGTTTGCTGTGATCCCTGTAATCTCAGCGATCTCCTGATTGTTGTATCCTTCCAGATGTAAGGTTATAATCGCTCTATCGGTTTCCTGCAGTGATCGAATGGCCTTGTAGAGTGCTTGTAATTGTAACCTGCGATCGCTGTCTTCATCCGACATCATTTCGGGTAATGCATCTTCTTCGCGGTAATCGAGTCGGCGTTGTTTACGTTTTACAGTGAAAATGGTATTGAGTCCTACACGATACAACCAGGTGCTGAATTTTGCATCGCCGCGAAAACTGCTGATCCCCTTCCATGCCTGAAAAATAATATCCTGACAGAGATCTTTGTGTTCTTCATGATCCGCTGCATACAACAAAGCCAGACGTCTGATCATCGGCTGATGTTGTTTAATGGCTGATATGAATTCCTGTTCCTGCAAAAATCAGATGAATCGGGTGATGATTCCGGCGAATGTAAGCAATACAACTACAATCAACCATGCTTTCTGCCAGAAGGGTCGGTTGTTCCATCTTACCTGTTGATCGAAAGGATCAAAGGCCAATGAAATGCCCAATGAGCCAATGGCTGCAGATGCTTCTTCAAATACAAAGAACTGAAGGCTGGCCATCAGAAGAAATCCGATATGAAGGATCCGGTTGACGTGTGAGAATTTTCCTGCTGTTTCCATGTTTTCTTTTTAGCATAGGAAACAGTACCGGCTATTCTATTACAGAAA
>JAGOJO010000030.1:1238-28882 GCA_017995075.1 Bacteroidia bacterium
ACATTACCAACAGAAGTATTGCTGATAGAGGTAATCCGATCGATGAACTGCGGGTAATCGATGAATGGATTGCGGTTATCCTGCAGCTGGAAAATTTTATTCCCTCTGGTGATCTCTGCTGCAGTTGGTGGAAACTGATCATGCCATTGACGAAGTATTCCTTCCTGTGATGTCAGGAAATTACTATAATTCTGATATCGCACCACGAAGTAAAACATGGCACGAGCGGTAGCACCCTTATGTACATCACGCGGTTCAAAAGTGGAACTGTTTCCTTTGCTTCCACCCTGGCTCCATGTTGGATTATTCACGACACCAAAAGGCAAACTTCCTCTAGTATTGTTCGCCAAATCGTCCGTCGGAAATAAATGATACAGATCGGCACGCATTGGCTCCAGCGAATTGAAGAAATTCTGCGGGAAGGTATGTTCGGTATTGAACGAATAGTTGGTCTGACAGTCGGTACGGTCTGTATATCCTACTGCCTGGCGTCCTGTATAAACACATTCAATCGTATTCGAGGAGGTTCCTCCACCGTTTACTTTCAGATTGTCGTACGACATAAACATCGAATCACGGGCAATGGAATAACCTGCGTTAAAATAATTTCGTCCGATAATATCATGAAGTGAATCTTTCAATACTTCTTCTATCAGGTTTTCTGTATTGTTATAATACGATTTACTGTAACGACCCTGACCAAGCAGATCTACACGAAGCGCACCACAATGGCAATCGCTGAGAATAAAGAGCTCGCTGTTGTGGTTGATATTATGGACAGGGCTGAATTTAATCCAGATCGACTGAGAGCTTCCGGCCGGAACCGTAAACACACCACCGGTAGTACTGAAAGCCGGAGCACCATAAAAATTATAAAAGCGGTAACCCGTCACCGTTATATCATACAAAGTGGTATTTGAAATAGTCACCTGTTGACTATCGGGCGTCACTTCTGTAACAATTCCGAAATTAAGCTGAGCAGGAGATACAGAAAAATTTTGGCCATATAAACCGGTAGCAGCACCGGTGAATAGCAGAACGAGCAGTTGTACGAATCGAATCATTGCAGCAAAGATAGGAATTAGCACTTGTTCCTTCTAGTCAAAACTGAGCATTTTGAGTTCATATGCCGTTTGTTCCGCTACGAACGGATCACTAAGTTTGTAGGAAATACGATCCTATGACCCGCATCCTCTCCGTCCTTTGTTTACTTTGCTCGCTGATACTTACCGCTTGTCAGGCACAAACAGAACTCCTCTACAAAGTAGTACCTGCCCGCATCACAAGCAGTACACCGGCACCAATACTGGTTCTTCTTCACGGCTGGGGAAGTGACGAAAACGACCTGATCGGCCTTTCAAATTCACTACCTCCTGATTTTATAGTGGTAAGTGTACGGGCACCCTACAAGCGGGAAAACGGCGGTTATGCCTGGTATGAATTACAATTTGGCAATGGTGTATTCAAAGAAACGATAGGACAGGCGGCAGAGAGTGCCCGCAAGATAAATTCACTTCTACCTAAGCTCGTAAAAGAGTTACACGCAGACCCTAAACGGGTGTTTCTGGGTGGATTTAGTCAGGGAGCGATTATGTCGTTGCGGGTTGGACTTCAAGCGCCTTATCCGGTGCGGGGAATTGTTTGCCTCAGCGGAAGATTTCCACCTGATCTGGATCTGAATAAAATTCCGGCCATGCAGAAAACAAAAATTCCGGTCTTTGCAGCACATGGAACAGACGATAAAGTGATCTCTATCGCCGACGGACGCAACATCATTCAGAAACTACAATCTGCAGGCATTTCTGTTACAGCAAAAGAATACCCGATGGGACATCAGATCAGTAAGGAAGAATTGATGGCGTTGAAGGCGTGGTTGGAGAGTTTTGGAAAATAAACAGACTAAACATTATAAATCATCGGATATGTAATGTGAAATATTTCTCTTTCAATATCATGTAAATATTTATTTATGAAGTGGTTATGTAAACCAATTAGGGCCAGATGATATTTGTTTCTTTCTTCACTATATCTAATACAATTTACTTATAATTACAATGAAATTCAAAAATAAATTCTTCTACTAATTTTCATAATAAAAGCAAATTAATATGATCAAAGCACTACACTTTATTTTACAATTTCAGAATCTTATATTCAAGTTATAATTCGAATGTACAGGATTACCATTCTCGTCCTTATAACTTTATTTAAAATCACTAATACTAATTCTCAAACATTAAAATTCCATACTTTTCCTAATCACAACGAGATCAATTATTTAAAAGTTAATTCCATTTTTGAAGACAAATCGGGATTTGTGTGGTTGGGTACTGATCAGGGGTGTTTAAGAAATGATGGTGAACAATTCAAATCTGTTTCTGAGATCGATTCTATTAATTCCTTTTATGAGACTCGGAATGGAAATGTTTTGGCAGGGAGTACATCGGGCATATTAATATTTAACAAATGGGGAATAACAACACTAAAAACTATAGATGGAATAAAAGATCTATACATTGCAGGCACCGCTGGTTATAATAAATTCTGGTGTCTGAGTTCTGACAAAATCTTCTGTCTGGATGAAAATCTAAATATTGTAGCAAGATTACAATTGACAGAAAAACTAAATACACAAATGAATTTTTCTTCGGCAATTTCTAAATTAGCCCTATCCGATACTTCAGGAAGACTATTTCTATACAATCAAGGCCAACTCAGATCATTCTTAAATCTTAACGGCAAAGTCACTTCAAAAGTTGTCTTATATGGAGACTCCATTCTATTGTCAAGGAATCTCAACGGAGAAGTGTGGATGTTTAATAGATCCTCTAGCAAAGGTGCCTGGTTTCAGAATTTATATAATGGTAATATTATTCTTGCACCCAGGCAGGTTAATATAAATAGTCAGACCACTGCTTTCACAATTTTCAGTTCTGGAATTATTTATTTATGTACTCAAAATTCGGGGCTAGTTCAATATGAACCAACAAATAAAAGAGTCTATATTTTCCGAAATAACATATATGATAAAGAATCATTATCTGATAACGAAGTCCAGTGCTGTTTTGAAGACCAAAATAACAGATTATGGGTCGCTACCTCAGCTGGTATTGGCCTATCACAGTCTATAAACACTCAATTTAAGTATTACCTATTTAACAATCATATAGACAGAAATCCTATTGAACGACCAACTTACACTGATATTGAATGGCTCAATGACAGCACTTGTATTCTCTTTACTACAGGACAAACACCCATTATAAAACTCAAAATTAGAGAAGGCACTGCAAGTTATATTTCTCTTAGTGGATACGAGTTGCCCAGTCGTATAGTTAAAAGCGTACATTTAGTGAAACATAAATGGCTTGTTTCAGCTATGAACGGGAATTTCATATACGATGATTACACAGATCAAATTATCCCAGCAGCCGACGTTAAAATGTTACCAGAAATTTTTTCATTACCATCAATAATAAAAGCCAGCTTCCATGACCATGCAGGAAATATATATCTTTCCATTTACAATCATAGTTTGGTTTATAAATTTATCTCAATAGAAAATCGATGGTTAATATTGTCATCTGATTCTGCTTTAAACAGAAATTACTTCCCACTTCACTCTTTCATAGGTGGCGCTTCTGATAAAGGGTCTTTTCAATTCGAATACTTTATCAGTGAGACCGGAACATCAATTGCTCGATTAAATTATTATAACGGAAATTTCTCTAACTTCCCTGTAAAAATCCAGAAAAGCAATCAGCGATTCCTAGATATTACAACTGATGAAAGAGGAATACTTTGGTTAGCCACCGAAAAAGGAGTTTTCAAGGCTAATCTTCAAAATGGGAACTACCATGCAGATGAAATTTCGATAATATCGAGGCTCCTTGGAGATCAAAATATTAGACGCATTTTTTGCGCTGACTCCAATTTATGGATAACAACGACTGAAGGTATCATTAAATACAATACCGCTTTTAAATCTGCAGAAATCTATGACTCAGAGGATGGTTTAATTGATGAAGAATTTGGTTTAGCAACATCTATTCATCCTGTTTCAGGGGATGTCATTTCAACAACCACAAACGGGGTTCTGATCTTTCATCCAAAACTAATAAAAAAGAGAAAGTTCCCGCTGGTGCCTGTATTTACTAATTGTAAAGTAAATGGAAAAATCCGAAACCCTGAATCAGACCACTTCAGTTTGTCTTACAATGAACGAAACATTCGAATTGAGTTTGCAACACCTAGATACCGTGCGCATCAACCAGTAGTATATAGTTATAAACTTGTAGGATATCATGACACCTGGTCGGCTCCTTCATCTTTTAAATATGTAGAATTTCATCAGCTTCCTGCTGGTAAATATTCTTTAATTATCAGAGCCAGTACAGATGGTATAGATTGGACCGAAACCAATTGTCTTTTCACATTTAAAGTAAAGAAACCATTTTATCTACAACCCCTATTTTTCATTTTATGTATATTATTGATTACAGCTGGACTATTTTTGCATTTGCATCAAAAACAAAAAGCACGACTTAAACAATTCATGATGGCCCAGGAAATCAGAAATAATATCTCAAGAGACCTGCACGATGACCTTGGTTCCGCTCTCAGTAGCATTTCCTTTATCAGTGATATAGGACAGAAGTCAGGGCTTGAAAAAGCTCGCAAATATCATCAACTAATCGGTGATACATCGCGAACAATGATTGATGCCATCAATGATATTGTGTGGGTAGTAAATCCAAAAAATGATTCAATGGAGAGCCTGATTTATCGGATGCGTCGGTTTTCCTCCACACTATTTGAGGCGAGAAATATCCGCTTACATTTCAAAGACGACGAAACACTGATTCAACTGCAATTGCCGATGAATATGCGACGTAATCTTTACATGATATTCAAGGAAATCGTTAACAATGCCGCCAAGCACAGTGGGGCTACAGAAGTAACTATTGACCTGATCCGAAACGGTCATCAACTGATTTTCCGCATCTCGGATAATGGGAAAGGGTTTGAAACCGGCGCTAAGTCATCTGGAAACGGATTGATTAATATGCAAGCTAGAGCACTTGAAATCAATGCTTTATTAAAGATTACATCCTCTCCCGATGCCGGAAGCACTTTCGAATTTTCAGCGCAAGCGATCAAATAACATTTTTCGTATATTAGTTGACTTCACCAATATGATCAGGGTAGCTATTTTCGAAGACAATATGTTGTTACGGCAGGTATTAACCGACCTTGTCAATAACACTATAAATTTCAAGTGTACAGGATCGTACCCGGATGCCAATAATGTACTTCGGAAAATACATCAAAGTAATCCGGATGTTATTCTCATGGACATCGAAATGCCTGGAACTAATGGAATTTCTGCTGTAACACAGATTAAAGAGCACTACCCGGCTAAACTCATTTTAATGCAAACAGTGATTGAAGACAATGATAAAATCTTCGATGCCATCTGTGCAGGAGCTTCAGGTTATCTGCTGAAAAACACGCCTCCGGCACGTCTGATAGAAGCCATGAATGAAGCTCGAGCAGGAGGTTCTCCAATGAGTCCAATTGTTGCAAGAAAGGTAATCGAGAACTTTTCTACATTACGGCAGATCAATCGCAAAGACAAAATTGATTTATCAGAGAGGGAAACAGAATTACTGCAGCATCTTGTAAAAGGAAACAGTTATAAAATGATTGCTGACGCCTGTTTTATCAGTATCGATACAGTTAAGTTTCATATTAAGAACATCTATGAAAAGCTTCACGTTAATTCAAAAGCGGAAGCAGTAGCGAAAGCTTTTAAATCCGGTTTAGTATAATTATGAAAGACTATTACACAATTCCAATTAATTTCAAACAAGTTACGAATGGACAGGAGGTGCCTAAATGCAACCTTTATCAGTCAGTGGCTCAGCGAATACATATGGTGCTGGTAACACGGCAAAAAGAATTCCGGTATGACCAGGAATTCGGAAGTGCCATATGGGAAAATGATTTCGAGAATGTACCCAATCTGAATTTATGGAAAGAGAAAACGGCGAAATCGATTGCAGATGTTTTGAACAAAAATGAGAAAAGACTCGAAAGAATTACGGTAAAAATTGAAATATCGCAGGAGGAATTCTCTCAAGGTAAAAACAATGAAATAAAAAGGATAAAAAGAAGATTGGATATTTCAGTGGAAGGTTTTGTCAGTAAAACGAACGAACCCTACTTCTTTAAAGAATCCATTTATGTAAGTCCAGTCTGGCTGGACTAAAAAGTAAGCGACGATGATACAGGGAAATGATATGCAGGAAGAGCTGAGCGTAGAGCGCATTCGAAGCAGGATGCTTAAAAATGCAGCCCGAATATGGGGTACTGCAACGGAGGAAATAGAATCCACATTTGATCCCATCGTAACAATGCTCATTGAAGCCTGTTCGGTGGAATTAAATAAAATCAATACTGAAATCCGGTCTTCGCAAGCAAGAGTACTTAGCCGTCTGGCACGAATTCTTTCACCTGAGGCCATGACAGGCCCAAAGCCGGCTCATGCAATTGCGCATGCGCGGTCTGTTGAACCAGAGAATATTGTTGACAGAGATGTGCAGTTCTATACCAATAAAAAGATCACTGTTCCTGATGGCATACAGAAGGAAGTCAACAAGGAAATCTTCTTTTCCCCTACAGGCTTCTTCAAAGTATTTGACGGCGATGTTAAATATGTTGCCTGTAACAACCTGCTGATGGAATATAAGAGTCCGGTTTCACGGCAAGTAATTTCAGATGGACAAAGTATTTCTCCTCTTGAAAATCATACTGCATGGGTTGCCCTTGAACTCAATCAGCGGATACAGCAACTTGATGATTTGTGTTTATTTTTTGACTGGAAAAATGATCCGGAAGAATCTTCGTATCTGCAGATACTTCCCTTTATGAAAATATCACTTCAGGATCAGCCACTCTCCTTTCAACAAGGACTTAACACCATTCGCAAGAACAACGAGCTAAAAAACACGGTACTTACAGATCAATTTGATCTGAGTTTTAACATAGAAACACAGGTAAACAAGGTTTACCATCCACATTTTTTTACGCTGCGGAACACCGTTATCAAGGGAGATGGGCTGCAGCAACTTCGGCAAAAATATCCGGCAGAATTTGAAGGAGTTTTTTCTCAGCAACTGCTCGATAAATTAACCGGAACGCACTTGTGGTTGAAAATTCAGTTTTCTACTGCAATGTCTTTGTCCGCTATTTCAGATTGCTATATTTCAATAAACTCATTTCCTGTAACAAACCGTAAACTGAATAAACTGACATACCGGTTACAAAACAATCTGAACATTGTTCCGCTACCTACTGATGACCTTTTCCTGGATTTATATGGAGTACAAACGACTGATGGAAAATCCTTTATCGCGAATCCATTAAGCAGCGGTTTCCGCAACGACGCAGGTCACTATACTTTACGCAATGCAGGAATTGAAAGGTTTGACGCACGACAATCAGTCGAACTACTGGAGAATATTCTCGATTTGCTGCGTGATGAAAGCGCAGCATTCAGTTCGTTGGGAAATGACTTTATTAATGGATACATACGGCAAATAAACCAGGCACTGGCTATGATTGAGAACCGGCTTGATCAGAAGGGGCAGAAAAACAAACCGACTTCATTTATTCTGGTACGGCCACATCAGCAGGACGACAATATTTTCATACGCTACTGGACCACGAATGGCCTTAAAGGTAATCAAATCAAAGCAGGAACACGATTATTAAATTATTCAAGTGGAGAAACTAAGTCAGAGTCCCTTATTCTGCTTACATCTACTTTTGGCGGACGCGAGTCACTGGAAGAAAATGAAAAAATTTCCGCTTACAAAAAATCGTTGCTGACACACGACCGTATTGTTACAGAAGAAGATATTCGAATAACCAGTCTCTACGAGCTGGGTAATCTGGCTTTAGATGTTTCCATTCGCAAAAACTGGGAGATCATTCATCACAGAACTGAAGGGTTACGCCGCGTAATTGAAGTCTGTATCCGTAAAAACAAAATGAGTCAGCTCTCCGAAGAAGAATGGACACAGGTTTGTGAAGAGCTACGTATCAAACTGGAGCATAGATCTGCCTTCGCTCTCCCGGTAAAAGTTGTTGCTGAGAACTAGTTTATTGTTCCCGCATGTAGTTAGTTTCCTTTAACAATACGTGCGACTGAAGTGTATTCATCGCCATAAATTACCAATAAGTACATCCCATCGGATAATTTAGAAGTGTCTATTCTGATAGAATCACCACCTACATTGATATCAGGAAGTGCAATTCGTCCCGTTATATCTACCACACGTGCAATTGCAGCAGCTTTTTTAATTGCTGAAGAAACATTTACAATAATTTCATCCTGAAATGGGTTGGGATAAACAGTGAATGTGGGGCCATTAACAGTCATTGTTTCCAGACCAGTAAATAACAGCGTTGCAGAAGTACTATTACATCCATCAGCATTAGTTGCTACCACAAAATAAGTCGTGGATAAGTTAGGATTAATCAATGTATCTGAAATGCCGGTCTGAACGATGTTTCCGTTTTCATACCATGTATAGGTAATATTTACTCCTGTAACCGGAGCAATCAGGTAGGTGGCTGGACCTTGATAGGATACCTGGATAACAGGAACCGGTGGAGTTGCAAATACAGGCAGGTTTATACTATCACTGACAGAACATCCATTTGTATCAGTTAGAGTATAACAAGTATTGACTGACGGCTGAATTGCCTGAAGAATTAAGACAGTATCCGTTGAACCATCACACCATACAACACCCGAGCCAGGGCTACTTTGCAATTGAAAAACTATTGTATCATTTTCGCAAACTAAAGAAGGAGTAATAACATTAAATGGAGCTATAGGCACAACATTTATAGTTGCCGAATCGAGATAACTACAATTATTACTGTCCAATACCGTCAGACTATATGTCGCAGATCCCTGGAGCAATCCGGCAATAATTAACGTATCATCCGAAACAGAACCTGGTTGCCACATCCAACTTGCGCCCAATGGGTAATTTGCAAAGAGCGACAAAGTATCATCTTCACATATCAACGTATCACCTTCAATCGTACCGTTGATTGAATTGAATACCATCAAATGAATACTATCTGTCACGACACATCCATTAGTATCAGTTACTACAACGATGGCAGTATATGGCCCTGGATCCGGTTGAATTATCTCAAATACATCGATAGTGGAGCCATTATTCCATTGGTAAGTAATTCCTATACTATAATTTGCAGTAAGGAAAACATCCTCTCCCGGGCACAACAATGTATCGCCGGTAATTGTTCCGGTTGGCATATTGAAAACTTGCACATTTTTTAATAGTGTATCATTGCTGTTGTTTTCGTCAGCAATTCCATTTACACTGGTAATAATAACCCGAAGGGTATATGACGTACCAGGACTGAAATAGTAAGAAGGAAATTGCAGAAACACCGAATCCTGTTCATAAAGAAACAGATTCGATGTGATTGATGAAACAATGACACCATTGATCTCAAGGTCGGCAGTAAATGTGCTGATTAGCAGATTTCCGGTATTCTGGAATTTCACCTCGGGAAGAAGTGTGTCAGCACAAAAATTGCTTGCAGGTATTCTAAATCTTCTTGACGAAAGGTCCAAGACTCCTTCACCAATAGTAATAGTATAATCGTTGGTTTGCCCGGAGGAGTAATTACAACAAGGATCTATACCTGTCTCACAACATATATTCCTAACCCTTAGCCTTGCATTCCCGATTTGTGCCCCGGAAGGAACTGTGAAATAAAAATCCACTGTATCAAAAGGTATAGTGGAAGTATAAATTCCCAACAACTCAGTCGAATCAAAAGAAAGATCATTATTATAATCTATCCAGGCAGCAGTTGATGCGGAAGAATCCGGCCCTGTGATTATTCGAAGGTGGTAAGACTCATTTGGATATAAGGTTGTAGAATACCCGGTTATTTCATTATAAGAATTAACTCCAAAATACCCAGCAGTAAAATCCTGTAATGTATCCAATAATACTGTTGTCAAATAAGTACCACTACCAAAGTCAGTTCCAAGATATGAAGTTGGAGCGCAATATTCAGATTTATTCAATTGCAACCAGAATATACTCTGATTAACAGGTGATGAGATATTAAGCAAATTATTGGTATCCGGATCAAGATCTGAAATATTATCTGCAATCCCACAAATATTTATAATTTCCGAACTGCTGCCTTGGAATTCCGTAAATATAGAACTTGCATCCCAACCAAAATCAGTCCAAAATCTTTCCCATTCTTTTTCAGCACAGGTATTCAATTTAACCAGATAGGTATAGGAAGGTCCGGGAGGTTGAATATTTATTAAAATCGGCGAATACACTGGGCTATATAATGGGTCTATATTCCCTGATTGCCGATGCAATCCATTGTTTGAACCAGTACCAAATAAAAATATTTCACTATTACTATTCACACTTATACTGATATCTCCATTATAATAAAATCCGGAATTAACGAGCTTCAACCATTCTCTATTTCGTACACTATCTAGTTTTATTACGAAAAGATTTCCGCCTATTATTTGAGAAGTTGTATCAATCCCTGGTCCCGGATCTAAGTCAGATAAGTAACTCGTACCATAAATATACAAATTACTAAACTGATCATAACAAATCGTATGTCTTGAAGAAAAACCCGTATTGTATAAATCAGTCCTCCAAAATAATCCTCCATTTTGATCAAATTCAACAACACAATAATTCTGGTTCGAACTTGTGTAGGTAGAATGAAAATAAGTCCCCTGGCTAAAAATAATTAAGGTGTCTGCTGCATTAAATACAGCTGCAAAATTACCATTGGGAGCCCCTTTAACTTCATATCTTTCTCCAAATCCAGTTTCTATTGAATTAAATGATACAGTATTCCCATTATTGTCAAGTTGCAACAAGAACGCATGTGGGTTCCAAGAATTTAAAAGTTGCTGTGGCTGAATTATTGAAACCGACGGATCCAGATCTACGTCTCCTGACCAAGTGCCATAAATCACTATTCCACCATTAACACTCGCGGATACGTCATAAACAGAACAATTCCCTGAAGACCCGACAATCTCTTGTGTGGTTTGACCCCAAATAAAGTTGCCTGAAGTATCTAAACAGATCATAGCGATCGCATCAAGAACATTTGAATTCGAAACTCCAACTCCAGGATCCATGTCGAAATAATTATATGTGACACCAACGATATATACATTTCCAAAAGAATCAGTTACCACTTTTATTGGTGTAAATCCTGAGACCCATTCCCTCTGCCAAACCAAATTTCCCATTGAATCCCTTTTTTGTACAAAGGTTGAGTCAGATAATCCATCAAGCATAGTAAAATATGAATTCCCGGATTCTTCGTAAGTCATGGTTAAATTATACCGACTACCTAAACTATCTAATACGGTAACATTCGTTAATCCCTGTCCATGTAATTTGGCTAAACTCCCAATAATAAAGAACACAATGAAATAGATTTTATTCATAATTTGAATCATTATTAAATTTAATACAATTTAAATTTCGTGTTATTTCTCCATAGGATATCTTTTGAAAGAAATATTGTCATACGGATCCATCTCATATGAAACGGTTTCTGCGTTTACAATATCAAAACTCTTTTTGAAAACCTCTTCTTCACATTTGTAGAATCTGGCTTCTTCTCCTGAAAAAATCCATCCAAAAAAAGCCAGACCATTACGAATATCCATTAGGAAGCCATGGGTGTTTTCGTCTATAAAATTATACTTACGATTCCAGTCATTGTTGTGAGGTAGAATTTTTTTGAACATAGCTACTACATTTTTTATCATATCAATCAATACACTCAATGATTCAGCAAATTAAATTCAGCCATCTGATTCACCACAATTTTATAAACGGATTTAAAGATCGTTACATTTATACAATATTCAAATTAAATAAATCATTAAATTTAATTATCTGGTATTCCTGAACGACAACGAAGGGCCGGTTGTTTCCTGTGCAAACAAAAAACTGTCGAACATTGTCGGACTATAATTCGCAGGCAACACAAACCGGCTGATAGCTCGTCGTTCATGAGATAAACGCACGGAATTACTCTGGTTACCGCCTAGCAACACGTAATGGCTGGGATTACTGGTTGCAGTGCCCACCACGAACCCAACGTGTCCGTGATGATTGCCATTGTCAATAACAGCAATACATCCGTAAACAGGTTCAGAGATTGTACGCCCATTGGCCCAGTTCAGGAAACTAAGCGACCAGGCGCTGCCTGTACCAGTAATGCCAGCCTGCATCAGGCACCAATTAACAAAAGATGCACACCACGGAATTTCATCGGTTCGTGCTCTTCCTGCCGCAGAATGGTATTCAAGAACCCGGGCATTGTGTCGAGCGCCTCTGACTTCGGATACACCAACCTCTCCAAAAGCTGTCCGCAGCCATGGGGCTATTGTGCTTTCAGCATTGATATTCGGTCGCCAATCAGTAGCATGAAAAGAGCGAACCAGCAAGCGACTGCCAAAGTCAAAGACATCTGTGTAAGGATCCGTACCGATACCGGTTGTTTGGTGGAGGGCAATTGAACCTGCAAAATACCGGTGAATAGGTAGGGCTCCGGCTGTACTTAACTCAGGACCTTCAAAGTCGTTCTCAAGATATCGGATGAAATCCGGTACTGCTAATGGAGAATTTATGGTAACTCGGTAATTCATACAATTCAAAATCATTCATCAAGGAAATACCATTTGCGTTTTTGAGGAGGATTGCCCTTTCTCTCCTCAAAAGCAGGAATAACTGGAGACGACTGAGCAGACTCGTTTCCGTTTTTCAACTGCTCAAACAGCTGTCCGGCCATTACTTTTTCAGTCTTTAATGTTCCATCTGTATTAAGGCTATAAATCAAGGCAAACTGTGGATCTTCATCCTCTGCGATGAATTTCTGTACAGGTCCGAAAAATTCAAATAACTGATTCAAATCACAAGTTGGTAAAAAGATACGAAGAACACGGGGATCGTAGAAGCGAAAATACATAATCTCACCTGTATCAGTTGATGCATACATATTTCTACTCAAATGCTGTTGCACAACATTTAATGATTTGTTGGAACTAACGTAAATACCCCAGGATTGCCCCCATCCCTCATTCACGATCAAGTTTGCAAAATCACCAGTACTTTGAAAAGTAAAAAGAAAAGCTGAAAGCTTTTGAACATACAATTCATCCTTTGTGTTGAGCAGTGGCGATCCGGTATAATTCAATTTAGCTATCTCATCCATTTTCTCTTCCATTCTAGCAGCATCTAATATTATATATTGCAAACTTGTATGGCTCATATCTGTTATCGAAACTTTTTATTTTAAATACATAATTATTATTTCCGGATTATCGAACGACTTTTATTTCCCCGTTAACTAATCCTACATACACTTTGGTAGTATAAACTTTACCATTTTCGTCCGGTTCTGTAATTAATAATGGATCATACTCAGGACCTATACCTACTTCAAAAATCCGGTTATCACACCATGATCGAAGAAAAATCTCGTCTCTTTCAAAATTCAGCAATGGGTTTTTCACATAAAAGGTGTCTTCAAGATATTTTCTAAACTGATCCTTCATTTCAATAAAAGGCAGTTGATAGCACAACGCATAATCTTTTAGTTTCGGTGAAAATTCATCAAGTATCGATACTGTATTTCGGTTCATCAGGTTATTACGTAGAACTTCAGCATAATCTTTCACCTCCTCAGGATTCTCAACTCTCTGATTTTTTACCAGCAAATCAGTGAAGTTGAAATTTGAATTTGAAAACCGGATTACGCCGGCTAGCATCTTTTCAAAATTAAATTCAGTCACTTTCTCTCCCTTTTCAGGCCCGGTAATATCATCCGCTTCATATATTTTGATAGCCCCGCGTATCAGATAATCCTTTCCATACTGATCAAAGGGATTGCTTGGGACAATTGCAAATGAAACCTGATTTTCACCAATCAATGATGAATTAATTGGCTTAGAGAAGATAGTTGGTATCTTACCATCCAGCTCAAATGATGGAAATCCATTCACCAGAGCAATTACTTTGCAGAAACGTGCATCAACTTCTAAATGATAGATCATAATTATCAGGCGATGTTAAAGTTACTAAGCCATTCCTTTGACGGGTCAACATACTGTATTAATTGATTTGGTATTTTATTTCTCACAAATTCCTTATAGGCATCAATTTCGATATATTTCTTTCCTGTATGTTCCTTATATTCATTAAGTTCTTTCTCAAGGCTCCGCCGAATATCCAACAATAACAACTCAACATTTTTCTTTGACAAGTCTAATAATTTATTCTTCGAAATTTCATTAAACATTATATCTGCCAACAAATCATCATTTGCATCTTTCAGCGGGTCTCTTCCAAGAATTCCATATTCAATAAATTTAGTGAAACCTGATTTCTCTTCAAACTCTTCCATCGACATAAATTCCTTGACAGATATTTTATAAGAACTAAGCCAACCGCTTCCCTGATATCGACCATTGAGCATTTCTTTAATAGCTCCTTTGCAATCCTCATCGGATACCGCATCAGATTCCTCATACTTTGTCAGGTCATCAGGAAACCTGGACCTATATAATGTAACGGGTTCTATTAAAACCCATTCCTTAGGTTGGTTCGGCTTACTTGTAGATGAGAATTTAACACCTGTGTTCATCTTTAATTCAGCCTCTTCCTTCTTTCTTTGCAAATAAGATTTCTTCTCTGGATCGGGGCTTGATTCATTAGAAATAGCTTCTGCTGGTCCTACTGAAACTTCAATTGAACCTTTGATGCCTGTAAAAATAACCCCAGACTCTATAATAAAAATCTCTTTCTCATTAAAGAAACTGATATTCCCTTTTACTTCAATTCCGGATTCGAGTTTTGCTTCGACTTTAGCAATATACAATGCTTCTGCCCTGACTCCGATCGAACCAACAATTTTTCCGGATAACTCAGCTGAGGCATGAGCACCGGCTTTATAAACAAACTCATTTACTTTACTTGCTACGCCACCATTAGATATTTTTGACGGATTACTATCAGAGGAGAGATCCTCGGGTTTGTTTTTCTCCAGTGTACCATTGAACTTAACTTCTCCATCGATTGCAACAAAAGCCTGAAGTTTAAACGAGAATCCGGATACTCCTACACCAAATTCAATCTTCGCTTTGATAAATACAATATCAACTTCCACCTTATGTGCATAATAAGCACGGTGATCTGTATATTCTTTCCAGCCATATGACAAAGAAACCGTACCTTCCAGTGCACTGACTTCCCAATCAATGTATGCTCCGGCTTTCGGGATATCGGATATAGCATCACTTAATACTGAAATCCATTTTAAAACTTTGGCTACATAGATGACATACTTTAATGCTCCAACATCAAGCCTGGCTCCGTTTTTTTCAATTGTTATATATTGTTCCGGGCTACCTTTACTTGTTTTTGAGCTTCCAGAAACCTGAATATTCTTACCAGGAATAAGGTCACTTTGAATTGTCTTTCCCTTGATTTCAGTTGTTTTACCTCCAGCAGTAGTTTCAACACTTGATGAAGTAGTGGTAAGCTTCCTCATACCCACCTGCTTCTCTTCTACTGATCGCTCCCCTTTTACCTGAGAATTGCTGGTATTACTTTCCCATGTTTTCGTTTTAGTTGAAGCACCACTTGCATCTTTTTCAAATTTAATACCCCGACTGATTTTACGGGAGTTCTTTATCGGCAGATCAACCGATATTTTCCATTGATCCGGATTATAAACAATTGACTCAAATGTACCCCATGGTAATCCTTTAACACTGATTTTCTTTTTATACTTAAGAGTATTAAAAGCCTGCAGTGCATCCTTCGTCAATTCAAATTTTGACTTTCCAGAAGTAAATTGATTATAAAGATCAGGGAAAAGATCTTTTGATTCCTTAACCTTGAATTTCAAGGGAATTTTGTACGGAGGCCCTGAAACAGGACTTCCTTCACTCCAGTTCAATTGAGGAGGAGCAGGTGGAGTGTTGCCTTTCCATGATATTGTTAATTCATCTTCAGCTATCTCCTGATTAATTTCAGGCACCAATTCAAAAACTGTCAGTTCTTTTCCTTCAGGGCAACCACGGTGTTTACATTTAATCGTAACATCCGCTTTCTTTCCCTGTTCTTTCTTCTTCTCTTCAGATGAACATGACGGCTGGCTGGAGGTAGTCGGAGGCATATTTATTCTATATTTAATTCTGATCCGATCCTGTATAATTTATCAGCAGGCTCATAGTTCTTATTTGACAAAACGTAATTCATCCAGTCGGGCTTTTTCATAAATGCACTTTCATGTTTAAGAAATAAAAGGGCATATTCGGTTAAATGATCTTCCTCTTCAAATCCAAACGCAATAGCTTCCTTGAAAATGGACTTTAACTTGTCAACTTCTACATTTCCAAACTGGCCTTTGGACCTGTTCAGAAAACTCTCCAGCAGATAATTGTTGAATTCACTGAATTGCTCTTTCCTGATAATAAGCATGCTTAACCGGTTATATCATTTTGAATTGCAAGAGGAACAACAGGGTGATGCATGTACAAATGGTTTACCACTTGATGCTGCATCTTTCATCTCCATCAGTTGGGTAGCCTGTACCAGTTGAGCGGGAGGCATGGATGCCATAACATTAGCAAGTATAATAGGAGGGGGCACTACAACAGGAGCACCTGGCATTACTTCTCCAATCAACACCGTCGGACAACCCACAACAATCGTACCTCCATGTGCACAAATATCACCCATCCGGGCTGCCGGCTTTCCACCAATAAATACCCCAACTGATCCCAATACAATTGTATCTGGCGGCCCTACACAGGTACACATGTCACCCATAACGGCTGCTGGCATTCCTCCAATTAATACCGTCGGACATCCAGGACCTGTTATTGGTCCTCCAACGTGTGGTATTGGTGGTGTACCGGGAGTCACCATCGGACATACATGCATGTCGCCAATTCTTGCTGCTGGTTTTCCCATTTTTAATGCTGGTTGGTTAAGCTATTCAATTTTAATGTGATGGTGCCGGTGTTGTACGGGAAGTGCTGTGAGCACCGATTCCATTGGTGATCGCTTCGCGGTCGAGGTCACTATATCCCAAACTGCGTAACGAATTCTGTATTTGCTGAAATTCGTTTTGCAGGAACCGGTTGGAACCGATATTATAATAACCGGCCATCGATATATACGTGGCAAGAGAAACCAATGCATCACGCATATCTCCAATATTGGCTTGCCCATTCGTTTTTGCAAGTATGTAAATATACTCTGCCAGAAACGATACTGCTTCGGTTTCCCAGCTATGAATCTGTACGCGTCGCTCGGGGCTCGAATAATTAAACCAGTCAACGATGGCATGAGTGCATTCATGCACGATCACCATCTCTGCGTACGGATCTATACTGACATCTGCAAACCGAGCCGCTCTATCACGAATGAGACCGTTAACGATTTCAGTTGCCACTCTTCTGTTTCGATCCAGTTCACGGGGATGATCCATCCGTTCAAGATCAAAACGCTGCCGGTATTCCCTCAAAAATCCACCCTGATCAGGAATCGGGAACTCCAATGTATCACGTGAAGCGTAATACTCAGCATCGTGTCGTTCTGACATAGCTGAATAATGTACCTGCAGATGGTTATTAAGGATAGCGTTTAATATGGTTTGATAATCGGAAGGATTTATTACGATTGGGCCTAACCGGAAATGAATTCTTCCGATGGCCGGATGAGAAAGTGTCCGGCGAATATGTTCCGTAGTAATAACCTGATCAATATAACCCACAACTATTTTGTTTATCGATTCATCTGTTAATTTATGAAACTTTCAAACTCCAGACTTCCGCCGGGAGCAACAAACCCCTGATCAACTCCGGAAGGAGTTTGAGTGGATGCATTCGGATACTTACAGTACGTGAAATATAGGGAATTTGGCGTAGCAACCGCTTTCCTTTCAAGAACTCTGAACGGACCAATGTTCACTTTACCCAATTGTGGAACGAGGTTAATATCGGTACCTCCTCCCATGGTATGAGGTATAGTATGTCCACGGTGATAGTTTTTACCATTTCCTAAGGGGTGACCGGCCATTCGTGACTTATCTCTGACTTCGGATGATTTTCCATAACTGATTCCCCATGCTGCAATTACACGATCGGCGGTATTATCGAACAAATAGGAACAATGTCCAAGGTTTACCTCAAGAATCTCATGATTCGATACATTTCTGCAAAAATCGTCAATCCACAAGGAAACAAGTTCCGAAATCATGGATGAGGGGTCATTTACGGTAGCTGAAATCGATGAATAGTTGATCATGATTTTAATTTTGAAGTTGTATTTGAATATAATTAAACATAAACCATTCAACTTTATTTCTTGCCTTTAAGATAAACGATGCAATCAGTTTGTTACTTTCAATTTTAATTAATAAATTTATTTGCTCTCTTTAACATGCAGTGCTTAAACAATTGACAATAACCTTTGATAATAATCAATATCTCCTATTGCTAATATTCTAATGGTCATCGGGCTAATCCCATCTTTAATCCTTTTTTCTACTTCGTTATAAATCATTTTAACGATTTCAAAATCTTCTGGTACGATACAACCATCACTTCCCCTAGGTCCTCGTCCATGTATTAGAAAACCTCCGCTCCTACCATGCATATTAACATTAGCAGTAGGATTAAGGCGAATTTTATTTTTTTCTCGATGCAACGTCATAGTATACGTACCCATCGGTAGAGGACCGCCTACCGCTCCTTTATTTTTTAATTTTTCATTCAGGCCATGATGCGTTAAAAATGGGTTATTAGCAATAATAAAGTTTTTCGCACCAGGTGTCTTTGTACCTCCTCTCCCTCCTGAATGAGCCAACACATCTATTGTTTTTCCATCAATGACACCGTAAAGTCTTAATGTCGCAATATTGTAAGTTAAATCTGTACTATAATCCATTTTTTCAGACTTTTATTCAATTTTTAAACATTCTAATTGCTTCCATCAATAGCTATCATCATTTTCGTTTTAATAAATAAGATCTCATTTCTGGCCATTATCAGTAGCTGATATTGATGGATCGCTGATCATGGAATTTAGCTTAACATTAGAGTATTAATTAATTTGATTTTAGATTTAAACATGAAAAAAATTTGAATTACTTGAATACAGCAATTAAAACATCATTAATTACTTCAAGTATTTATTAATATATTCTCCGGTTGCTACTCGAGAATGCCATTCGGATCGATGAGCCAGTATCAAACTGTTTTTTATTACATCATAAACTTCTAATTCCTTCAAATTCTTAATATTTCTATTCTTCCACCAGATTGGAATTGACCTTGCAACAAAAAAGACAACCAAATTCCTGATAGCACTAAATGATGAAGGTACTTTATAAACAAATGTTTTCATCAACTGGTGAACAACCCCCATGGCATTACTTGAATCAACTGCTTCAAGAATTAAACCTTGAGCAAATGCAATATCCTCATGTGTCAACTCATTGGTTTTTAATTGATTGTCATTAAAAAACCAACAAAGGATTTTATTTGCAGCTTCTTGATCAAAGATTAATTCGTTTTTTTCAAATACCTTCAGATATGCCATACTTGGAACAATTAGTAGGATTAATTTATCATCACAATAGCGGCTTTCACTGTAGCCTGTGCCGTACCTTCTACCGAAGCCTGTAATCCTTTCATCTCAGCTTTCATAGTTCCACTCAAACTCAGATTCATAGTAGCAGAAACTTTTGTATCCTTCATTGAGCTGGTTGTAAGTTCGTCCATTGTAGAAATCTTAAACGCTTTCAATGATTCTTGTTTCATGGCATCATTAGTGGTCATCGTCATTTCCTTCATGGATTTGGCTGCCAGTTTTTCGCCAGCATCCAGCAGAATGTCTTTCTTCGCCTTCATTGTAATGCTTTCGCCTTCAATTTGAATATGTCCATCCGAATGAATGGTAATCTGATTGTTGGCCAGATCAAGTTTCATGAAGTTTTTTTGATCCTTGTTCGCAATTACAAGGTACTCTTTACCGCTTTCATCACAAAATATTATTTCATTTCCGCTTCTTGTTCGGATGCATTTAAAGTTATTATCCTTTGGAGAAACAGCTTTGTCATATGGCTTTGCTTTCCCATGATACAATGAACCGGCAACAAATGGATAATCGGGATTATCCTCTCTGAAATTTACTATCACTTGCTCTTCCTTTTCAGGCACAAAAAAGATACCTCTGTCCTGGCCTGCATGGCCCATATTCACTCGGATGAAAGGTGTCATCTCATCTCCCGTCTGCCACATAAACTGCACACGAACACGCCCGATTTTATCCGGATCATCTACATCCTTTACAGTAGCCAGTTGTGATTCACAGTACGGAAATTCAGGGCTCGGTTCGAGGATTTCAAGTTCTTTCTGTATTGCTTCAAATGAGTTGGAATAGGTACCACTGCCATCAATATGGTGGGTAAGGCTGTAACATAAATATGAACCGTATCGGTCGAGATTATTATTCATGGAACCACGAACACCGGTTACATCAATAATATTTCCGAGTTTGACACCGGTGTTGTCGCTGCTGCCGATAAACGAAACATATTTGGCTGCATTTCGTGACTTTCGCAAGAGTGCCAGACGATCTGCAGCAGCTTTTGTCCAGCCAATATGCAATCGTTGATTCTTCTGGGAAAAAACACGGTCAGAAATATCACTCATCTGACTTCCAAATGTGTCAAGTCCGCTCACGTTGGCAGAAGAGGTTCCTTCAATAATCTGGTGTTCCTGCATTCTGTAATGGAGGTGCTTGAAGGAATTTGGCAGGACTTTCATTGCCAGATGAAAGGAACTGAGATCGCGGCCAAAATACAGTTCAGTAGTATCACTGGAAGATGGTTTTCCTATCTTGAGTTTCTCCCCGTCATAAAAAAACCACTCACCGAACATGGCGCATAACCGCTTGATAAATTTGAATGCACTTTCATTATATTGAACCCGGTATCCTGCAGAAGAAGTATACGCGGGATTGATTTCGGTTTTAAGATCATTTTTGGGATAAGGATCGAGTACCTTATTGACGATTTGTGAAAGCGAAAGGTCTGTAAATGAAGTACAGTTTTCAGTATCATCGAGAAGAATGGTGGGGCTATATCCACTTAGGATAATATCTCCCATGGCGCCATTACTTTTAGCAATGGCTATGTTAGTTATAATACCTTTGAATACATGCTCTGTGGCATTTTGTACATTTAGATTTTTAAAACGAATGCTGATAGATTTCCCTATAGCATTCAAGGCATCATTCAGCAAAGGCTCATTTGGATCTTCCAGTACCGTAGCCGGACATCTCAGCTCAAAATAATGATGCTGAAAAAATTTCTGCACGATAGTGAGGGAACTAAAAGGGCGAACTGATGTTCCGCCTTCCAATTCAATGTTAGTTTCAACTTGAGCCACGGTGATATGGTTTTTAGGTCGTGAATAAAACAGAGGAGAATATTGAAAACACGACCCTGCTTACGGGCAGGGTCGTAGTGATTCATCTGGCAGATTTATACTGGCCATTCGTTTTTATGCTCCGCATCACCAATTTTGATTTCTTTTGCGGAGATCACAAAGTGTTCACTCATCGGATTATCCCCCATATTGGTGAATGATTCATTGTAAGAAACAAGGTACCCGTTTTTAAAAGTGATCTCTTTCAGTTTCTGTTCGCTGTCACGCTTGTAGAAAGTGATATTGCCATCTTTATTTTTGAAGGCATCCATCATCCATGCAGCAAGTGATGTATCAGCAGTTGATTCCACTTCAAGCTGAATGGTTCCGCCTCTTACTTCTGAAGAAGGACGACCTGTTTTATCAACATCCTGTTGAAGTGCGTAGGAGCAGTGCAGTACACGGAAATCTTTACCGTCCACTGTGAATTTGGCTTTGAATGACATTTGTTAAAGCTTTTTTAAGGTTGTTATATTATTAATTGAGTAATGAAGTACTTTCTGGTTTTCACGATTTCGGATTATACCGGCCATTCGTTTTTATGTTCTGCATCACCGATTTTGATTTCCTTTGCAGAGATCACAAAGTGTTCGCTCATCGGATTATCTCCCATATTAGTAAATGATTCATTGTAAGAAACCACATATCCGTCTTTGAACGACAGCTCTTTCAGTTTCTGTTCACTATCTCTTTTGTAGAAGGTAATGGTTCCGCTTTTATGCTTGAAAGGATCCATCATCCAGGCAGCAAGAGCAGTTTCCGCTGTTGATTCAACTTCGAGCTGAATTGTACCACCACGAACCTCTGAAGAAGGACGTCCGGTTTTATCTACATCCTGTTGCAATGAGTATGAACAATGCAGTACACGGTAATCCTTACCGTCTAATGTGAATTTTGATTTAAATGACATGGTTATTAGATTTAATGGTTGATTATTTTTTTCAGATTGATGAAACAAAGATATAGGCAGAACTCTTATGCATCAACTACCCGAATGGGTGGTTTTTTCTACCAAGTTGGAATATATTTAGCTCTCTCCAATATCAATTACCTTTTAGAAACCTACTCACTGATATCTCGCTACTGCCATAGCCTTTTTATTCTTCTGGCCAGAAAGAGGCCATTGCGGAATTCAGAATCCGTACCTCATCACAGGAAATTTCCAGATTTATTACATAAGGATTGTCTCCGTATGCTGAAAAGTTCTCATTATAGGCAATAATATAAGCTTTCCTGAACTCAATATCTCTCATCTTTTGCTCACTATCTCTCTGGAAAAAAACAAAAGTACCATCCTTTGTCTGAAACTGAGAAATGAACCAGGAAAAGAAATCGTTATTATCCGTCGCCTCAATCGTGAAGGCTATTTTGCAGCCCTTGACCAGGCCGGAAGGTCGTCTGAAATGATCTACCGGCCTGTCAAAGGAGATATCGAAATATACGACATTGAACTCTTTGCTGTTAAAGTTCAACCTACATTTGAATGACATTGTATTCCGAATTTATAAATGAAGGAACTGATTACGCTTTGTCATATTGCGCATTCCATTCAGTTGAATTCGGATCATCACCTTTGTGCCCATCCATTTTAATCATGAAACTCTTAGCAGGGAAGTATGGTGTCATGTGGATATCGAGGAAAATACGATCTTTCTGCATAGGATCTTGCTCGAAACGCATTATCTTGAAGTTCTCGATCAGCTTTTCAGGCCCCGTTACAGAGTCGAGGAATTTCACAACAGCGGCACGCAGTTCTTTTTCTGATTTAGAGTTCCAGTTTTCAAATGCACGGCGATTAAGGAAGTCAATCAGCACCTTTGTTATATAGTCAAATACCCTTACAACAGAATAAGTCTGCAATCCGAGGTTATCACCATTAAAGAGTGTTTTAGCTGAGAATGCCATCACTTTTCCATACTCGTTTACAAGTGGAACAAGGCCCATCTTTTCAAGGTTGGCAATTTCACTTTTCTTGAGATCGAAGGTCACACCATCTACTTCGTTCAGCGTACCGTTTTTGCGACCCGCTGTTACCTGAGACATTAAAGTAGAGTAAATTTTCCCAGCCAATGCTGAAGAAGGGGGAACATGCAGATCCTCTTCTTCCCCTACTTCCTGATATTTACCACGACCAACAAGCCAGTTGCAAGTCATCATCACATTTGAACGGTAAACATCACCTCCGGTAAGGTTGGCGGCTTCAAAAAGCTCCATCACGTCATCCGGATTATCCAGATGCTGGAAATCAGTAATCATCATGACTTTATTTTCATAAGCCATTTTTGACCATTTCTCTACCACTTTATTTGAGCCGAGATAACCTGGCAGAACCATCATAGCATAGTTATCACGAAGATCAAGTCGATCAAAATTTGCCTTCAGCTCTTCTCCAACTGCATCGATAAAGCGTGGGTTATCAAGATCACGCAATTGTTCCGGATCCGCGTTCAGGATGGTTACATTTTTCAATTTGTCCTTCTCGGTATTCTTGTAAAACAGGGCTACAGAACGATAAGATCTTTCCAGATCACGTGTAGCATCAATTGCTTTTCCAAGATTCTTTTTTAGGAGAACAGAAGATTGCTCAGAACTTTTTTGTGATTCTTCTACCATAGAAGCCACATCTCCATTCTTCTCCAGCAACTCCGCCCATAAACTCAGGGCTTTGCGTATGGATTCACGCTCTTTCTTTTTATCAGTTTCCGTCAGGAATATCTTTTTACGGGCTTTCCTTTCGGGATTCATATTCTGAACGCCTTCAATTACCGCTTCTAGCATATCGAAGCCGCCAAATTTTGCAAGGGTGTTGCAGCTTTTATCAAGGACTTCAGCAGGATTGGCCATCCGCTCACGTTGACGTTCTTCCTGCTGAGGTTGTTGTGACTGTAATTCTTCCATCTGATAAGTGGATTTAATAAGTGTAGAAATAGTTGTAGAAATTATTTGGCATCATCGATCTCCTGAATCAGCGCATTCAAAGCCCCAAGAAAAGCAGCTTTCATATCAGGATTTTCAATAACATTCTTTAACGACTTGTTGGATTTAAGCTGCTTTACAATTTTCAGATATTGTTCCTGCTTTTGATTCAATTCCTGCAGAAAATTACTCTGCGTAGTTATGCCACGTGTACCAAAATCACCGAGATTGGAGAAGTGAAGTGCTTCATTCGTATTACTACCATCTTCCCTCTCAAATTCCACATCCACTGTAGGCTTAAAATGAGCAAATACTTCATCCACTGTTTTCAGATCATACACCATCTGGGGCTTCACAGGAGGTGAATCCGATAGTTTTTCAATCACCAGTGTTCGGTTTTGCGGAATATCTGCTATTCCTTCGCTGGCGTCCTTTGGAACCTCTGTTCCTCCAATACCATAGTTAAACATAATGAAACAGTTTTAATAGTTTATACAAATATAATTTATTAGAGCATACCAATCAAGTCGGTCAGACCACTGATTCTTTCTCAAATTCCCAAATCAGTTCTTTTTTATCATCAATTTTAACAATGGCCTTATCTCCCTTCCCGATCTGTCCGGAGATGATTAACCGGGATAAAGGCCGGCGCAATTGGTTCCTTATAACTCCTGAAAGTGGGCGGGCACCGTATTTTGGTGTATATCCCATCATGGCCAGATGTTCCTTTGCTGTAGGCTCAATATCTAGACTTATCCCCTGCCTTTCGAGAAGTTTTATCAGGCCTTTAAGCTGAATTGTGAAGATGTCCAGAATTATCGCTTCTGTTATAGGCGAGAAGGGCACAATTTCTGTTAATCGTGCCAGGAATTCCGGTCGGAAATACTTCGTCATGATCTCCATTAAATCATTGGATTTGGGGATGACGCCTTTCCCGAAACTATCAACAATGAAGTCAGAACCTATGTTTGAAGTGAACAAAACAACGCTGTTCGAGAAATCACCTTCTTTGCCAAGCCGGTCATGTAGCTTTCCTTCGTCCAGAATCTGCAGGAAGAGATCAAAAACAGACGGGTGAGCTTTCTCGATTTCGTCAAAAAGTACGACTGAATATGGCTTCTGTCGGATTTTATTAACCAACATACCTCCTTCTTCATACCCAACATAACCTGGAGGAGCTCCATATAATAAAGCTGCTGAATGTTCTTCTTTAAACTCTGACATATCAAAGCGAATCATAGCCGTTTCGTCATTGAATAGAAATTCAGCCAGCGATTTTGCCAGTTCAGTTTTACCGGTTCCTGTTGGTCCAAGGAAGAAAAATGAACCGATTGGTTGTCCCGGTTTATTCAGCCCTGATCTGGATTCAAGTATCGCTTCGCAGATGGCTTTAATAGCATGATCCTGCCCTACTACACGTTTTTTCAGGATACCTTCCATGTTGAGCAACCTCTCCTTTTCCTGCGCCTGCAATTTACCCATCGGAATCCCGGTTTTGTGGGATACCACGGCGGCAACATCTGTTTTCTCGATATTATTTTTCTCCTTGGAGGATAGTTCTTTCAACTTCTCGAGTAAGGCGTTCAAATGAGTAATAGTTTCTTCCGGGGATTCCAGTTTAGCTACATCGATATCAGATTCGATCTGACCAAATAATACAGAACTGATTTTATTTTTCATGGAAGCATATACCCAACGCAGTTCAGATAATAATTGCTCATTATCCATTCCGTCTTTCTGGTCAAGGATGGTCTTTAATTCCACTTCCAGCGTCATTAATTCATCGCGGGTAGTGTCGGCCATCATCTTAATCGCCGACATAGTCCTGTCAATAAGATCGATTGCAGAATCGGGCAATGACCTTTCTTTAAGATATCTTTTCGCCAGTCGGATAGACTCTTCTATCACCTGATCGGCCAGTGTTATTTTATGATGGTTTTCGTAAGATGGAATTACTACTTTCAGCATTCGTGATGCGGTTTTCTCATCCGGTTCTTCCACTTTCACCGTTTCAAAGAAGCGTATAAGCGATTCGTCACTCTCGATATGCTTCCTGAACTGATCGGAAATAGTTGTTCCGATAACGGTAATTTTTCCTTTTGATAATTCCGGCTTGAAGACATTGGCCAGTCCGGGTGTGGCTCCATTTTTATCAAACAACGTATGAATATTATCAATAAACAAAACTGCCTTTTCAAACTGTTCAATCGCCTGAATGATATTTTTAATACGGTCTTCTGCCTCTCCCTTATAAGTTGCTCCGGCAATGAAGGCGCCTGAGTCGAGTTCAAAAACAATAGCATTTTTAAGACTATCCGGAACTTTTCCTTCAAGAATATTGAAAACAAATCCGTTCACCAGTGCTGTTTTTCCAACGCCGGGTTCACCGATAATGATGACATTGGGTTTAGACCGACGGCCGAGGATTTCTGCAACCATGCGGGTCTCCTTATCACGTCCAACAACTGCATCAAGCTTCCCCTCTCTGGCCAAAGCTGTTTTATCGATGCAGTATTTTGACAGCACATCGGTCTTAATTTTATTCCCTCTTGTCCCGACGTTTCCGCTACCGATTACATTTGAGATCGCCGCTTTCTCGATGTTCTCACTCACCACTTCAGCTACATTGACTGGTAATGTTTTAAGCTGATCATAGCTGAACGCAATACCAGGAGTACTCAAAGCTCCTAAGAGACAAATCAGGTCAATTTCATCCTTCGACATTTTAATCCGAAGATTCTCTGCTTCTTCAAATACAGCCTTTACTTTATCATCTCCTTCAGGAGAATCCGAAGGTTTTCCTTTTGGATATCCTTCAATGCGGACATCTGCCCAATCTTCCATAAAATAAAAATCTTTCCCTCCTTTATCAAGATAATCGCGCAGTGAAAGTTCTTTGTTCAATGAACCTCGTAATACATGCGCAGCAGAGAACGTTGAATTACTAAATTCCTTCGCAAGAGATTGTGCAATTCCAATCGCCTTTTTTACTTCTTCGTTTAAAACCAGATTTTGCATATTTCAGTCGATTAATAGTCGCTACCGGTTATAGATCAGATCACCGGGTGTTTTGCTTAGTATTTTATGGATGTTA